>NZ_JBHRWK010000007.1:0-157209 GCF_042647925.1 Amycolatopsis speibonae | reverse complement strand
CGCGTCCTCTTCGAGATCCAACACACCTTGAAGTCGATCACGCGGTGGCCGTCCTCATACCCACGACACGCCGCCACATCACACACTGCTGCTGCCGTATTAGGCACCCGGCGGTCGCGGGTGCGGTCCAAAACCACGAGTTTGCGGCTAGCCTCGTCGAGGCTGACCTGAAGTCCTTGGACTTCTCCCATCCAGTCATTCATCCGGGCCTCCTCGATGCGGTCGCGTAGATTGGCGATGATCACCAGCAGCCGGGGCCATGCCCGCGGGTCGAGGCGCAGGCTTGGACAGCGGATACAGGCGTGCTCGTGCTTGCAGCGCCGTCGGCGATCCGGGACGCCGCCAAAGCCTTGGGCTACAGCCAGGGGCAGCAGGACGCCTACGGCAAGATCGTCAACCGCTGGGCCGACGTGAAAACGACCAGCGACGAGGCCGCGGGGGAGATCCCCGCGGAGATTCTCGAGCTCGCCGACGCGATCGAGGACTTCCCTCGGCATCTGGGGATCCACTCGGGCGGGATGGTGATCTCGCAGGAGCCGGTGTCGGAGGTGGTGCCGGTCGAGTGGGCCCGCATGCCCGGCCGCAGCGTGCTGCAGTGGGACAAGGACAACTGTGCCGCCGCCGGATTGGTGAAGTTCGACCTGCTCGCGTTAAAGTGTCTCTATCTGGTCACCCGGAGTCTGGACCCGACCGGCACCGGGCAAGCCCGGTGGACGATGCGCGGGAAACCCGCACTGAACGCTTTCTCGATCACCTTCAGTGACCGCCGGCCGGGCCCGGAAACACCGTTCGCGTTACAGTCCACTAAACCCGGGGCTTGACAGCCAGTCGCACTGGTTGTACGCGAACACCGGCTGGGGCGGCTTCTGGAAGCCGGTGTACACCGGCTGCATCTGGATCACCCAGGACAGCCCTTCGCCCGGTGGGACACGCCGAATCATCGACAGCCACTGGCGGGAACCGTACGACCACCAGGCCGCTACCCGAAGGGAGCCAGCGCGGTGGCGAGTTCCTCCGGTATCGGGGCGGGCCGAACGCCGCTTTCGGTACGCCGCATGCAGGCGACGGTCTGGCTGCCCTGCGCGGCCAGCACCGGGCCACGCCGGAACACGAAGTCCATCACGATCCGGTTCCCCGATGTCGCGTGCAGGCTCATGACGATGTCGACTTCGTCCAGCGCGAAACACTCCGCGTAGAAGTCCATCCGGCATGACACGGTGACCAGCGCGACGTCGCCGCCTTTGAGAGCGGCGAGCACGCCGGGCGCACGTTCGGCGAGGAAGTGTTCCCGGCAGTGTCCCTGCCAGTGCAGGTAATGCGCGAAATAGACGTTGCCGACGAGGTTGGTCTCGTCGAGCGTGACGACATGCCGGTGCCGGTAGCCGCGGCCCGGGCTGGTCATCGGCCGGTCACCGCCACCGCGAACACACCGGATTCGAGCACCTGGATCCTGGTCACCAGCACCGGTTCCTCCCCCACGTGCGCGACGGCCGCGCCGTCCTCGGCCACCTGGTCCACCCGCAGCGGCCCCGGCCCGGTGGCCGCCTCGCGGGCGGCACGCACCATTGCCCTGGTCGTGCTGATCGGCTCGCCCGTCTTGTCGGCGAGCGTCCCGGCGGCGGCCTCGTCCTCGGCCTCCAGCGGGCCGGTGTGCGCTTCGAGTGGCAACGCGGCCCAGCCGTCACCGGTCAGCGATGGTCCCGTTTCCAGTTCGGCGCGGTCGGCGAAGCCGCTTTCGATCAGCCGCCTGGACAGCCACGGGCCGATCAGGCGCGCGGGTATGCCCTCCGGCCAGTCGACCGGGCCGAGCGCACGCAGCCGCAGTCCTTCCCATCGGGACACCGGCGTGCCGTCCGGCCCGAGCAGGTTCACGTCGAACGTGAAACCGTCGCCGTCGTGGGCGCGCTCGGTGGCGACCACGCGCAGCGGGCCGTCCGGCGGCGCGCTCCAGATCGTCACCCTGTCCACGCCGACCGGCAGTGCACGCCGGTGCGGCACGCAGGCCAGTAGCACGTGCAGGCACGCGTCGTGCGCGGCGGGGTCGCCGAGCAGCAACTGTCCACTGTGGAACTGGGAGAACCAGGGTCCCGGCTCGCGAGTACGGAGCCAGGCGTCCACGCGGAACGCGGTCAGCAACTCATATCCGGCAACCCTGCGGAACCGTCCACTGTGGAAGAAAAGGCTGCCGTACCACGGATGCGCCGATGTCTCGCTCGGCGGTCTCGCAGGACTCCACGGCCGAGGTGGTTCCGGCGCACGGCGGGCCACCGCGGTGAACCGGTCCGCGCCGAAGCCGTCCGAGTCGTCGCGGAGCACGACCTCCACCCGGTCGCGGCAGGCCAGCGCGGCCACCTGGACGGTCCGCCCGGCGCGCTCGTCCACCGTGACCGGGGCGGCGAACTCCACATTGGACAGTGCGAGCGGCAGCGAAGGCCCGCCTGTCAGCGATACCGCCTGCGCCATCGCCTCCAGGCCGATCACGGCGGGCAGCACCGCCGTTCGTTCGACGCGGTGCTCGTCGAGGTACGGGTCGGAGCCCAGTGCGAGCTTCGCCTCGATCACCGCTTCCACACCGTCGATCCGCACTGCCGTGCGCTCTGCGAACCGGAGGGAGGACGTGCCCGCGTTGTCCATCGGAAGCGCGGGGCTGTCCGGGAACCGCGAAGTGAGCAGGACGGTGACCGGGGCGCCGGCGTCGGCGAGCAGGTCCATCAGCGCGGCGACGCCGAGCTCCGGCTCGATGGGCTCGACACCTCGCGCCCGCAGGCCGGGAAGCGCGTCCATGCGGACGCCCATCCCCGTACCGGACCACACCGACCATTCCAGCGCGTGGGTGCGCGCGCCGGGGTGCGTCGACGCCCAGCGCTCCAGCTCGACCCGCAGCCAGTCGTTCGCGACGCAGTACGCCGACTCACCGGCGAGGCCCTGCCTGCCGATCACCGAGCCGAAGCCGAGCACCAGCCGCACCTTGTCCCCCACAGCGTCCAGCAGCGTCCGCAGACCGTCCACTTTGGGCCTCAGCGCCTTGCCGAGGGCGTCCGCGGTGACCTCGCCGAGCAGACTCGGCTCGTTCACCCCCGCGCCGTGCAAGAGGCCGCGGATCTGCCCGAACTCGGCCACGAGCGCACGCACCGCCGTCTCGTCCGCGACGTCGCATTCGCGATAATGCGCCTTCACCGGCAACTCGCGCAGCTCGTCCGCCACCGAGTCCCCTGCCGAACGCCCGGCGAACACCAGCGTGCAACCGGTCCGCTCGGCCAGCGCGGCGGCGGCGACCGCGGTGATCCCGCGCACCCCGCCGGTCACCAGGCACACGTCGTCCTCGCCCAGTGGCGGGCCGTCGCCGTCGCCGAGGTCGAGCAGCGCCGTTTCGGGCCGCTCGAATCCGCCGCCGGGCAACTGGCGAAGCTCCAGATACCGCCGCCCGGCCGGACAGGCAAGCGTCGCTGAGTCCACTGTGGAGGAACCGGGGCGCAGGTCCGCGACAACCACCGTGCCCGATTCCAGCTCGGCGACCACGCTCCGGCCGATCGCCGCCGCCGCCGGATGTCCGTTGTGGACGATGACGAGCCGGTCCGGACGTTCGGCGGCGGCGCGGCGCAGGACCGCGGCCAGTTCGCCGGGTCCGTCGTGCCCGGCCAACGTGACCACGGTGGCCGCTGGGCCGGTCGCCGGGACACACGGCACCCAATGGTGCGTGTACGCGCGCACCCAGGCACGCACCGGGGTGACTGGGGCCGAGGGCTCGCTTCCCCCGGTGTCCGGCAGGCCCGCGAGTATTTCGGCCACGTCGTCCACAGTGGCTTCGGCGAGCATGGGCGGGATGGCGGGCGGCCGTTTGCCGAGGCCGCCCGCGACCGCGCTGACCACCTGGATCACCTGCAGTGAGTTCAGGTGCAGATCGCCGAGCAGGGTGCTCGACGCGGTGATCGAACTCGGAGGCAGTTCCAGCGTGTGTGCCAGATGCGTGACCAGCGCCGCCCGCGGCCCGTCCTCCGGCGTGGCGGGCGCGTCTGTCGGCGCCTGCGCACGAGGGGCGGGCACGTCCGACGAGCCACTACCGAGTTCGCAGGGGTTGGCGACGAATCGCGCCTCGGCGTCGAGGGGCAGTGTGCGGAAGGCACGCCCGGCGAACCACGGATGGATGTCGGCCGCCGCGGCGGCGGCCAGCACGGCCGTGGCGAACGCGTGCTGCCGGGGATCTCCCCCGCAGTCCATGGCGACCGCAGGCGTCGACGGGCAATTGGCCGCTGCGAGACCGGTGAGCAGCGCCCCCGGCCCGGTTTCGACCAGCAGATCGCACCGCGCGGCGAGTGCCCGGACCGCGGTGCCGAACAGCACCGGCCTGGTGAGCTGGCCGGTCAGCAGGTCACGCGGGTCGTCACCGGCCAGCGGTTCGCCGGTGACCGTGGAGAGCACCGTGTGGCCCGTTTGGACAGTGGTGATCTCGAACCGCTCCAGCGCCCGGCGCAACGGTTCGACGACGGGTGCCATCGCGGGACTGTGGAAGCCGTGCGACACCGGCAGTCTCCGTGCGGCGATGCCCGCGCCGAGCGCCCGTTCAAGCATGAGTTCGAGGTCGGCGTGGCGTCCCGAGACCACGACCTGCTCGGGAGCGTTGTGGCCGGCAGACACCGCATCGGTTCCGTCGAGGAGCGCGGGTAACCGATCCAGGGACACGGCCAAGCTGACCATGCCCGTCCCGGGTTCGCCGTACTCGGCCATCACCCGGCCTCGTTCGGTGGCGAGCGCCTGCGCCGCCCGCGCGCTCAGCGCGCCGCCCCAATGCAGCGCGGTGATCTCGCCGAGGCTGTGACCGGTGGCCGCGACCGCCACCGTGCCCAGTTCGCCCAGCCAGGCCAGCCCAGCCAGTGACTGCCGCATGATCGCGGGCTGGGCCAGTGCGGTGCCCTCCGCCTCGCCTTGCACGTCGCCGAGTACTGGCACGCCGAGCCGCGCGGCCCAGCCGGGCAGTTCGGGGCGCACCGGCGCGGCCTGGCCGGGGAACAGCAGACCGACCCGCGCCGGACGGCCGGACCCAAGCACGTAGCCACGCTGCCGGTCGAGTAGCAGTCCGCCGTCCCAGCCGTCGCAAGCGGTGGCGGCGCGGGCCGCGGCGGACGCGAGTTCCGCCGGATCGGCGGCGACCAGCGCGGCGCGGAACGGCACCGCGCCGTCCGCTTCCCGCCACGCCGTGCCCGCGAGGTCGCCCAGTTCGGCGTCGCTCAGGTCGCTCGCGGTCTCCCCGAGCCCGCGCAACCGCGCGGCGAGCGACGGCGCCGTGCGCGCGGAGAGGAAGACGATATCGACCGGCCAGGCGCGCGCCGACCAGCGTCGGAAAGCGGCGGGGACCGCGGGGGCGGGTGCTTCGCCAGCGCCCTCGATCACCAGGTGCGCGTTGATCCCGCCGAATCCCATCGAGGAGATCCCCGCCCTCGGGACTCGGTCCGGCCACGGCTCCGGTTCGTCGAGCAGGCGCAGCGGGACGCCGTCCCGGCGCAGCAGCTCGTGCGGTTCGCGGCAGCCGGTGACCGGCGGTATGACGCGATGGTGGACGGCCAGCGCCGCCTTCAGCAGTCCGGCCACTCCTGCCGCCGCCTTGGTGTGCCCGATGTTGGCCTTGATGGTGCCGAGCGCCGCCGGGCTCGCGCCGTTCCCCCGCACCTCGGCCAGTGCCTCGAGTTCGGTGCGGTCACCGACCGCCGCGCCCGTGCCGTGACCTTCCACCATGCCGGCGGCCGAAGGATCCAGCCCGGCCGTGTGGTAGGCGCGGGCGAGCGCCAGTACCTGACCCGCGCGCGCCGGGCGGCTCAGCCCGCCAGCTCCGTCCGAAGAGGACGCCCAGCCTACGATGCGCGCGTAGTCGCGCAGGCCCGCGCGTTCGGCGTCGTCCGCGCGCATCAGCGCGACCACGCCGCAGCCCTCGCCGGGGAGGAACCCCGTCGGCCGCGCGTCGTAGACCCGCATCTCGTCGGTGGCCAGCGCGCCCAGCCTGGAGAAACCCACCAGCTCCATCGGGTCGAGCGACATGTCCACCCCGCCGGCGAGCATGAAGTCGTGCTCGCCGCAGGCCAGTGCCCGGCAGGCGGTCATCACCGCAAGCAGGCTGGACGCGCACGCACCGTCCACTGTGTACCCCGTGCCGTGGAGATCGAACTGATTGCAGATCCGCCCGGCTATGGTGTTCGCCAGCGCGCCGGTGAGGGTTTCGTCGCCCGGGACCTCGAACGGGTCCTTGACCAGCCGTTCCATCCGCTCCAATACACCGCCCGCCCATTCGGCCGACGCACCCGACGCGCGCATCGCGGCCGCGGCGGCCTCGGCGACGAACGGCCAGCGCAGCCGCAGCGTCGCGGCTCTGCTGAACTCTCCGGTGAGCGAATTCCCCAGTACCACGCCGACTTTGTCGCGGTCGAGGCCATCACCGAGCGGGAAACCGGCGTCCACCAGCGCTTCGGCGGCGGTCTCCAGCGCCAGCCAGTGGGCGTGGTCGGCGGCCCGGTGCAGTGGTCCCGGGATGCTGAACCGCTCACGGTCGAACTCCCAGTCGCGCAATACGCCGGCACGGGTCGCGCAGGCGAGGTCCGGATCGGCGGGCCCGCCGCGGTACGCCTGGCCCAGCCTGATCTCCGGGATCCGCCGGAACGCGCGCCGCCGGCCGAGCACGTTCTGCCAGAGCTGTGCCGGCGACGTCGCGTCCGGGTACCGGCAGGCCAGCCCGACGATGGCGATCGGCTCAGCCCTCACCGCGCACTCCCCTGCACGGGCAATGCCACGCCGCGCGCCCGCATCCGGCAGGCGAGCAGCACCAGCGCGCGCAGGAGACAGGTGATCACCAGCGCGAAGAACAGGCCGAACACCACGCCGGAGAGCACCAGCACGCCGTAGACCAGTGCGTTGGCCAGCCCGAAAACGACCTGGTTGAGCGGTTTCACCGGGCTGGTGGCCGGGTCGGTGATCATGTAGTTGGTGTAGAGCACGAACGCCACCCCGGTGATCGGCAGCAACGCGCCCACCAGCGCGTGGTCGAACAGCAGCCAGCGCAGGACCGCCTGTGCGACGAACCCGCCGGCCCAGCCGAGGATGAGCGGGATCTTGTGCGTCAGCCCGGCGTTCAGCATCGTGCCGAGCATCAGGATGCCAGCCGGGATCAGCCAGTCGAGGGCCCCGGTGAGGTTGTTCGTGAAATGGTACGGCGGAGCGATCCCGACCCACGGGAACAGCAGCAAGGTCAGCACGATGCCGGCGTTCGACGGGTTGAGGTAGTGCCGCTTCCGGCCGCGCAGCCGCAGCCGGAACAGGTACTTCGTGGAGTTCGCGACCACTACCGCGAAGAGGTACGGCCAGGCGGAAGCGTTGCCGTACAACAACATCGCGCAGGCCAGCGCGGTGATGTGCGGCGGCAGCAGGAAGGTCACGACGGCTCCGGCGCCGCCCGCGTACTCCGGCCGCCGCCGGTGCGCCCAGCTGTCGAGACGTTCCAGCAGCAGCGCGATGGCGTAACTGGTCAGCACGGCGAGCACCGGGGTGATCGGGGACTGCTCGAAGCCGAGCACCCAGTGCCCGGCGACGGTCAGCACCGTGATCGAGGCGGCGAACCGGCGCAGCGCCGTCACCCTGGTGTCCGCGGCCTTCTGTCGCGGTTTCACCACTTCCTGGACCTCGGGAAGCGTTCCGGCCCTGTTCGCGGTTCTGGTCATCGCACGACCGCCGTTCCATCTTCGCGGAGTTCAACCGTCTGATGGCCTGGCCGCGGCCGCACCTCCGCGTGATGCGTGCCCGCGCCGTCATGCCAAGTGATCGTCGCGACCGCCGAGCCGTCACCGGGGAGCGCGAGATGCACTTCGCTCGCGGAAACGCCGGCGTGCCCGTTGGCCGGGTACAGCTGGGCCTTCTCGGCACGCTGTGACGAGCGCAGTTCGACCTGCGCGCCGATCGCGGCGATCTCACCGGCCCCGGCGCCGCGGCGCACCAGATTCAGGTCCGCGGCCTTGCCGGTGCTCTTCGAAACGTTCCGCAGGAGCACCGAATCCTCCCACTGGTTCGCGACCAGCGCGTCGAGCTTCCCGTCGCCGTCGACGTCCCCGAACGCGAGTCCCCGTGAGATCCACGGGTCGCCGATGCCGAGATCCGGGGCCAGGTCGGCATAGCGCCCCTCTGGCGTACGCACCAGGAAGGGGTTGTGCTGGTGCCCCGACAAGTCGTCCCCGGGGACGAAGTCCGGCCACGCCTGTGTGTACCGGAGCAGCTGGTCGTTGCCCATCGCGAGTTCCTGCAGTTCGGGCCAGCGGTCCCGGTCGCCCTTGACGAAACCGGTCGCCTGCATCAGCTGATCGGTGCCCGAGTTGTCGAAGTCACCGGCCTTGATGTCCCACGCCCAGCCTGTCCGCGCGAAGCCGAGTCGCTCACTGCGTTCGTCGTAGGGCACCTTGCCCTTGAGCAGATCCGCGCCGGTGCCGGTCGGGACGAACGCGAAGTTGCTTTCGTGCAGCGCGTACGGCGTGGTGATGTTGCTGACCGCGATCATGGGCAGGCCTTCACCGGACGGGTAGGTGAAGGTGACCCCCATGCCCTTGAAGGAGTCGTGGCCGAGCACTTCCGAGCGCGGGGTGATCGGATCCCGGGTGCCGGTGACCTCCCTCAGCCGGACCCTGCCCGGCTGGGAGGTGTTGACCAGCAGCTGGTCCGGGCCGAAGTCGTTGGCCACGTACAGATCCGGACGGCCGGAGCCGGTGAGGTCCTGCATGCCGATGGCCAGCGTCCAAGAGGTCGCGGAGTCTTCCGGCCACGCGCTGCTTTCGTCGGTGAACCGCGGTGGGGCACCGCGGGCACCGGTCGGTTGTGACAGGAACAGCCGGTTGACGCCGCCGTTGCGCGCCTTGCCCATGGAGTCCTGCATCTGCATGCGGTCGCCGCCGGACGGGTCGAGCACCTTGGTCCCGTCCGGGAAGTAGTTGCCGACCAGGACGTCCAGGTGACCGTCGCCGTCCACGTCGCCGACGTTGAGCGCGGTCGAGTTCCACACCTGCATGGGCGAGACCAGTTCGCTCGCGCGGAACACCGGCTGCTGACCCCGCCCGGCCTGGTTCAGGAAGAGGACGGGCGACCGACCCCAGTAGTAGACGAGGAAGTCCATGGCACCGTCCTCGTCGAGGTCCGCGGGCACGCAGCCCATCGGCGCCATCGTCGCGTCGTAACGCAGCCCATCGGGGGTCAGCGTGAACCGCGAATACGACGGGCCGCCGGAGCCGGGCACCGGGAAGACGGCCACCGAGTCGTCACGCGGGTCGACGAGGCAGGCGTCGCCGGGGCGGCCGAGCCCGCGCAGATCGGTGAGCGCGACCGCGGCGCCCACCGCGGAGATCCAGGACCGGATGTGGGTCAGCTCCGGCAGCACTGGCCGCTCGCGTTTGGCGTGCGGTGGCGCCGAGTTCAGGGTGACCTTCTCGAAGCCGAAACCGTGTGCCAGCGTCGCGGCCTCGGCCGCGCCGACGGTGGGCCGGATGGTGAACAGTCCCGCGGCGGCGCATAGCGCGAGTGCCACCATGACGGGGACCGCCTTGCGCGCGAAGTCCGACATCGGTGCATCGCCCCCTTCGATCGATTTCGATTTGCCGTGTCAGCTTCGGCGCCGGGTCACCGCGATGCCGCGCAACCTCGCCTTCCACTCGGTATAGGCGGCCAGTTCCGGGTTCTCGGTCAGCCCGGCGGCGGCCTCGTCCGTCCACGCCGCCGCGGTGCCCGGATCGACCGCGAACAGGTGCTTGCACGCCAGTTCCGTTTGTTCGGGCACGATCCTGGCCCGGAATCGGGCGGCGATGGCGAACAGCGCGCCCTGCTCGAAGTGACTCCGGTCTGCTCCGCTCGCTTCGGCCAGCCGGGTGAGCCCCGGCTCGTCCGAGCACCCGGCGTAGCACGCGGCCAGCCCGATGCCCGCCCACAGCTGCGGGCGGGCGGGCGCGGGCATCGTCTCGATGGTCCGGACGACACCGCCGACGTCCGCCGATTCGGCGAACCACAGTGCGCGGCCGCTTCCTGCCACGCGCGCCGCCCAGTGCTCCGACGGCCGCTTGCCGCAGCGGCGCCGCGATGCGGCCTTGCCGCCGAAGAAGGTCTCCGCGAACCCCGCGCCGTCGAGCGCGAGCCAGCGAAGCAGCGGGGTGGCGGGAACCGATGGCGGCAACCGCAGCAGCGCGCGTCCCCAGCCGTACCCGACGTGGATCAGGTGGACGTAGCCGTCACCCTCGCCGTCGAGCAGCGCACGCAGCGCACCCGCCCGTCCCAGGGTGACCGAATCGCATACTGCGGCGTGCATCGCGGCGCCCTCGTAGGCGAAGCCCCTTTCCTCGTCAGGGATCCGGGCGAGCTCGGCGTGCGGGGCACGCCAGTGCCCCACCGCCAGGTTGAATCCGTTCAGAAAGGACCGGGCATGCGTTTCGAGCGCGTGGCGGGCGTCCCGCCGATCGGTTCGGAAGCCTCGCTTGCCGAAGTCCGCCAGCCCCATCGGCAGCCGGACGATCCGGGTGGCCCTCTCCGAATAAATGCGCACGACAGCGGCCCCCTGTCAGCAGAAACAATGCGATAGGCAAAAGTGATCCGACCCCATTATCTGTCAACTATTTCTAACAGCGACCGCCGACCCGCGTCAAGAGTCCTACTCAGCGAAGCCACGAATCACGTTGCCGTGTAACGGCTTTCGAGAGAACACGTGAGGACGCCCGGCGGCCTCACACACCGCCGGGCACACCATTGCGTACACAGTGGACAGAGTATTTCGATAACCCATTTCCGAAAAGTATTCGTCACGGAGTGACCGGCTGCACCATCTCCCACTGATTGCCGTCGGGGTCACTGAAATACGCGATCGGGCCCGGTGGCGACTGCACGCAGTCGGTGACCTTGACCCCCGCCGCGCGGAGGGCGGCGACCGTGCCAGCGCAGTCATCGGTGGTGATGCCCAGACCTCGCGAAGATCCGGCGGGCATGGTGTCCCACCAGGTCGCCAGCACGACAGTGGTCCCTCCGCCCGGCGGGGAAAGCTGCAGCCATCGACCAGGCCGCCCTGGCGGGTTCGGCTGGTCCGCGATCACCTGGAAACCCAGCTTGCCCACATAGAAATCCTTGCCGGCGTCCTGATTCGACACCGGGATCGAAATGTTCGCGATCGCTTTGACGCCCGGCGCGGCCACACGCGGGACGCCGTCCGCCGGAGTGACCAGAAGCCCTGCCACAGCAAGGGAGGCCGCCGCGGTCGCGAAGCCTCTGGTCCCGCAAAACCTCATTCGACCGTCTCTCCTTCCACCGCTACCTACTACGGACAGTCACCCACCGTAACCGTGTTGCGGTAGCGGGGTTTTCTCCGAGCTTGCCCAAGCCGGGCAAGGAAAAACGCAAACTGCGAGAAGGCGCCGGTGATCGACGGCGCCTACTTTCAACGGCAGCACCCAGGGAGGCGCCCGATGAGCGAGGCCAGACTGCGGTCCGACCCCGCACCGTTGCTGCGGCTGGTCGAAGGAATGCACGCGGTGGAGATGGTGATCGCCGCGGTGGGCTGGTTAGAGCTGTTCGACCGGCTGTCCGCCGAACCACTCGCCCCGGACGCGCTGGGGCTGGAACTCGGCATCGCGGACCGCCCCGCCGACGTGCTCGTCACATTGTGCCAGGCGTTGGGACTACTCGATATCGGCACGGATGGCCTGCTCCGCCCGTCGGAGACGGCGACCGAGTTCCTGACCACGGCGTCACCGTGGAGCATGGTGCCCTGTTACGCCGCGCTCAAGGAACGCCCGCCGTGCCGCGACCTGCTCGCCGTGCTGCGCACCGGGCGGCCGGCCGGCGGGCCGCCCGGCGACGAAGGTGACCGGCCCGACTGGTTCACCAGTATGGGCGAAGAAGACTTCGCCCACGTGTTCCTCCAGGCGACCGACAGCCGCAGCGCCGGGCTCGCCCGGCTTTTCGCCGACCGCCTGCGACCGGGCGCCAAGATCCGGCTTCTGGACGTCGCCGGCGGCTCGGGGTTGTTCAGTTGCGCGCTCGCCGAACGGATCCCCGATCTCACCGCGACCGTCCTCGAACAGGAGCCGGTCGCCGGAATCGCGAAGCGCTCGGTGGCCGCGCGGGGCCTTGGCGACCGGGTCACCGTGCACACCGGCGACATGTTCGGCGGCCCGCTGCCGCTCGGCTACGACGCGCATCTGCTTTCCAACGTCGTCCACGACTGGCCACCGGCGAAGATCGTGGACATCTTCGCCGCTTGTCACCGCGCCTTGCCGCCCGGCGGCACCCTCCATGTGCACGAAGCATTCCTCGACGACGACAAGGCCGGGCCGCTGTCCGTGGCCGAATATTCGGTGCTGCTGCTGATGTTCACCGAAGGCCACTGCTACTCGAAGCGGGAAATCACCGACCTGCTCGTCGCGGCGGGCTTCGCCGGGTTCGAGTACCTGCCGACCACGGCAGGCCGCGGAATCCTCTCCGCCCGCCGTGTGTCCTGAGCCGGTTCAGCCGCGACGCCCCCACGCCCTGATGAAGGCCGGTGGGAAGTCGATGAACGACGGGTCGGCGAGCTTCGCCTGCACGGCGTCGAGTTCGACGGCCGTGATCTCCCCGGTGTCCACCAGTAGATCGAAGATCTGGCCGAACGTCAGGCGCAGCAACTCTGCCTCGACGTCGCCACCGCGCATCATCCGCAGCCGGCACTCCATACCAACGTCGAGCAGCCCTGCCCGCTGCAACGGGACCGGGAAGCCACGGGACCAGTCCGGGTCGAACCCGATCCGGCGCATCATCACCGACGAGGCAGCGGACGCCTTGCGCAGCAGGGGATCCGGCGAACTGTCCAAAGTGAACCCGGAGGGGTCCTCCAGCAACAGCCATCCGCCGGGACGGAGCCAGCCCGCCATCTTCACCAGTTGCCCGTGCCGGTCACAGATGTGACTCAGCACCGCGCGAGCGTGCACGAGGTCGAAGGTGCCTTCGGCGAAGGTCTCCTCCTCCGCGTCGTGGCGGCGGATCTCGAGGTTGGGGTACCCGACGCCGTCGAGCAGGCTGACGTCGAGGTCGGTGGCCACCACATGGCCATCCGGACAGCGCCCAGCCAGCCAGTAGGCGATCGACCCGGCACCGGCACCGATCTCGAGGCAGTTCCAGTCATCCGACGGTTCGAACGACTCTATTCGCGCTTTCGTATGCGGATCCTGTTCGGTTTCGACCAGTCCGAGCCGGTCGCGCTCGGCACTGTTCTCGTGGTCGAACAAGTCGGCCCGCCGGGTTCCGCCTTCGATTTCCGTCATGCGCGCACCCCATTCCGACCTGCCCCATGTTATCGCGCCGCTAACGAAAAAATGGCAGGACGAACCGGGATCACCCCATCTGCGCAACCCGCCGGCCGGGCCGCGTACCGGATGTGACCTGTTTCCGTACCGGTGTATCGTCGGTTCGCGTCCGGCTTGCGAAAGCACCACCTCACAATGGAGAAATGATGATCTCCCACATCTCAACCGTCGGAATCAACGTCCGCGACCCGGACGCCGCTCTCGACTTCTACACCGGGAAACTCGGTTTCGAAGTACGCAAGAAGGTCGACACGCCGAATTTCAAGTGGTACGAGATCGCGCCGCCGAACGCGGAATCGACACTGGTACTGGTCACCGAAGGCTACGGCGTCTTCGACGCCGATCGCATCGGCAAGTACACCGGCGTTTCGTTCCGCACCGAAAGCATCCACGACCTCTTCACCACCTACACCGAACGCGGTGTCCACTTCACCTGCGAGCCGACCCTCGAGTCCTACGGCCAGTGGTTCGCCTCCTTCGCCGACCAGGACGGCAACGAGTTCTTCGTGTTCCAGCCCGAGGACGAATAGCCACCTCCCGTTGCCCGGCGCCTGTGCCCGCTCTCCAGCGCGGACACAGGCGCCGCGTCGTTTCCGCGTCCACCCATTGGCGGAATCGCCCTTGTCGCCCGGAGCGCGACCGGTATACACTCCACGATAGATGCATCCACAGCGGATTCATCTTTCACCCGGGGAGGAGTGAGACATGGAGTCGTCCTTTCCCGCGATGACCCCGGCGATCTTCGTCCTGCTGCTCGCCCTGTCCGACGGCCCGCGGCACGGATACGGCCTGGCACAGGACGTCTCCGAGATGACCGAGGACGGTATGCGCATCGGCGCGGGCACGCTGTACCGCTCGTTGCAGCGCATGCAGGTCGAGGGGCTCGTCGAGCAACTCGACGAGGAGCCGGACATCTCCGACGATGGACGAGCCGACCGCCGCCGGAGCTACCGGCTCACCGAAGCGGGCCACAAGGCGGCCTCGACGGAGGCGCGGCGGCTATCCCAGCTCGTCGAAGCGGCCCGCAGACACGGATTCCTCGACGACGACACCACTCACGAAAGGAAGGGGGCGTGATGAACAAAGCAGTACCACAGGAATTCAGCCCCATCACGGCACATCTGGTCGTACCCAGCGCCGACGAAGCCATCGAGTTCTACCGCAAGGCGTTCGACGCCAACGAACTTCGCCGCGAGACCGGTCCGGACGGCCGGATCTGGATCTGCGAGCTCCTGATCAACCGGACCAGGGTGCTGCTGCACGAAGAGTTCCCGGACATGGGCCTGCAGGCGCCGGTGAAACTGGGCGGCGTCTCGGTCCAGCTGCACATGTACGTCCCGAACGCGGACGCGTCCTACGCCAAGGCCATCGAGGCGGGTGCCACCTCGGTGATGGAGCCGATGGACGCGTTCTGGGGCGAGCGGTACAGCCAGGTGCAGGACCCCGCCGGGCACCGGTGGGTTCTCGCGACACAGCTCGAAGACCTCTCGCCGGACCAGCTGCACGAGCGGGCGAAGGAGTACAAGTCCGAGCACGCCGGGATGAGCCAGCCTGCCAAGGTCACCAAGGAAGCCGCCTTCAAGGCCGACTGACCCGTTTCCGCCGCGCGTGGCTCTACCCCCAGAGAGCCTCGCGGGCGAGCGGCATCTGAGACGTCGGCGGCTCCGGCGAGCAAACGGCCGGAGCCGCCGACGACGCTGTGCTCACGGAACAGTTGTCCGGCACCGGAAGGGAAGCCATGGCCACGGATTTCGTCAAGAAACGTTGGCAGGCGCTCGTCGTCCTCTCGATCGTCCAGCTGGTGCTGGTGATCGACGACGGCCTCGTCAACGTCGCGGTGCCGTCGGTACAACGCGATCTCGGCTTCAGCCAGGCGGGCCTCGCCTGGGTGAACAGCAGCTACGTGCTCGTGTTCGGCGGGCTCCTGCTGGTAGGCGGCAGGCTGGGCGACCTCTACGGCCGCCGCCGCGTCTTCCACGGCGGAGTGATCCTGTTCGGGCTCGCGTCGCTCGCCTGCGGCCTGTCGCAGGAAGCGTGGCAGCTGATCGCCGCCCGCGCGGTGCAGGGGGTCGGCGCCGCGCTGATCTCACCCGCCGCGCTGGCCCTGATCACCATGGCGTTCACCGACGGCAAGGAACGCGGAAAGGCGTTCGCCTTCTGGGGCATCACCGCCGGCGTCGGCGGGCTGCTCGGCGTCATCCTCGGCGGCGTGCTCACCGATCTGGTGTCCTGGCGGCTGGTGTTCCTGATCAACGTCCCGTTCGCGCTGATCGTCGCGGTGTTCACGCCGTACCTGGTCGCCGAATCGCGCGACGAGAAAGCGAACAGGCCCGACCTGCCCGGCTCCATCGCCGGGACGGCGGGAATCGCGCTGTTGATCTACGGGTTGCTCCAGCTGAGCGATCCGGGCGCGAACAAGCTGCTCTTGCCGAGTTTCGCCGTCTCGGCGATCCTGCTCGGCACCTTCGTCGCCATCCAGCTAAAAGGCCGGAACCCTTTGGTACCCAAGGGTTTCATGCGCCACCGAGTGCGGACCACCGCGTTCGTGACCATGCTGCTGATGTCCGGCGCGATCATGGCCCAGTTCTTCGGGCTCTCCCTCTACCTGCAACAGGTCCTCGGGTTCTCACCGCTGACCACCGGGCTCGCGCTGGCACCGCAGGCCGTTATCTCGTTCCTGTTCTTCCCGCTGGCCGGCCCGTTGATCAACTGGCTCGGGCTGCGGATCGCGCTGCCTGCCGGGCTGGCGATCATGGCGGTCGGATTCTTCCTGCTGTCCGACATCTCCACCGACAGTTCGTATTGGACAGCCGTGCTGCCCAGCCTGGCGATCATGGCCGCGGGCGGGCCACTGTCGTTCACCGCGATCACCACGGCGGCGATGGGAGACGCCGGTGACGAAGCGGGGCTCGCCTCCGGCGTGGTCGACGCCGCGCAGGAGGTCGGTATCGCCATCGGGCTCGCCATGTTCGTCACGTTGAGCGCCTCCACCGCGGGGAAGGCCGGGCGACCGGATCCGGTTTCGGAGGCTTCCGGGCTGGGGACCGCGTTCCTGGTCGGCGCCATCGTGCTCGTGGTGATCGCGGTCGGTTCGTTCGTCGGGATCGGAAAGACCGACTTGCAGGTGGCGCCCATGGGCGGGCCGCCGCCAGGGGAAGTCGAGGACGCCCCGGCCAACTGAGTTCGATCGACGGAGTGTCTCTTGGGTCGCCAGTGGAGTGTGGACGTCGCCGTGAAGACCTCCTTCCCGGCCTTGCACCACTCTTGCATCGCTAGCTATCCAAAAAGGACAGCGCTCACACAGCGACGAATTGCCACCAGACCTAAAGATCTCGACTTTGCCGGGCCCCCTGCCCTGAACGTAGGAAAGGGGGGCCTTCACTCGCGCAAGAATGAGGCCAGAAGGTACTTAAGTGACTTCAGGGGCGTCGTGTCGTGGCGCTGGGGCCAAGGCGACCGCCTCGGTGACCCAGCCGGTCACCCGGGTTCGTAGCTAGGGCGAAGGCGTGACTCGCGTGCTCAAGCACCGCACTCACGTGATTGAAGGCGGAACTCACGTGATTGGACGGCGAACTCATGTGATCAGGCGGCGAACACGCGAGTTCGGCGTCTGATCACGCGAGATCGACCATCACACCCGAATACGACACATTTGACTTACCCCTCAACAAGTTCCTGGCATTGACCTCACGGCAGGGAAGGAGGCCTTCACGGCCCGAGACCGGTGGACGCACACGCCACCACAGTCACACCGGCCGCGCGAAAATCCCCTTCGTTCACCATTCGACGGGCAAGCGTGCGAGTCCCCACAGGAACGGATGCGGCGCGTACTCCGGCTCGAAATCCTCGCACAGCCGCAAAGTGGGCAGCCGGGCGAGCAGTACTTCGATCGCGACCCGGAGTTGCATCCGCGCCAGCCTGGCACCGATGCAGAAATGCGGTCCCCAGCCGAACCCGAGATGTCTGCCGACCACGGAACGGCCGGGATCGAACTCGTCCGCCCCGTCCACGTCCGGCAGATCCCGGTTGGCCGAAGCGAAGGAAACCATGACCTGGGCACCGGCCGGCAGGACGGCGCCGCCGATCTCGGTCTCCTTCGTCGTCGTCCTCGGCAGGCCCAGCACCGGATTCGCGAAGCGCGCCCCCTCCTCGACGACGGCTTGTATCCGGGCCCGGTCTTCGAGCATCCGCTCCCATTCAGCTCGGTCGCCGAGCACCACACGCAGCACCCCGGTCAGCGTGTTGGTGGTGGTTTCGTGCCCGGCCGCGAGGAGCCCCATCAGCTGCCAGATCAGCTCGTCATCGGCGAGTGCCTCCTCGCCGGGGGCGGCCAGCGCGCTCACCAGATCCTCGCACGGGGACGCCCGGCGCGCGGCGATCAGTTCCGCGTAGTAGCGCTGGTAGTCCACCACTTGCCGGACGCACTCGATCAACGCCTCGTCCGGAACACCCGGCGTGTAAAGACCGCCCCACGCCGCGAACCATTTCTCCAGCTGGGCGTGATCCGCGCGCGGCACCCCGATCAGGTCGAGAATCACCGTGCGCGGCAACGGATGCGTGTACGCGGCACGGAGGTCGGCGAGGCCTTCCGGCTCGACCAGGTCCACAAGCGACTCCGCGGCGAGGCGGACTTGCGCCTCGGTCGCCGCGATGCGCTCCGCGGTGAAGCCCTCGGCGAACCGGCTGCGGATCCTCGTGTGCACCGGTGGATCCGTGCTGAAGAGCTGAGCCGCCGGCGGATAGCCCTCCCGCTCCAGCAGAGCGAGGGCCTCCTCCGGCCAGTGGGCCATCGGGCCGATCTTGTGCTCGGACGAGAACGTCTCGTGGTCACCGAGCACGCGCATCACGTCCTCGTACCGCGTCACGATCCAGAATTTCATGAAATCGTTGTGACACACCGGTTCCTTCTCCCGCGCCTGCGCGAAGAAGGCGTGCGGATCCGCGAGGAAGACCGGATCGAACGGGTTGAATCCGTTGCCGGTGTTCATTCGGGCTTCGGCCACATCGTCGACCAGCCTCCTGGCGACTCGCCGGTACCCACCAGCAGGTCGGGGATCTTCGACACGTCGTAGACGCCCCAGTGCTCGGCGATCTTGCCGTCCCGGAACCGGAACGCGTCCATCCCGCCGATCGCGAACCGTTTGCCGGTCGCCTTCATACCCATGAACTCGCCGGTGTGCTCGAACTTCAGCAGGATCGCCTGGAACAGCACGTCGCCGTCGTAGGACGAGGCCACCACCTCGATCTCGTGCGCCTTGAGCGCGGCCTTCGCCGAACTGAACCGCTTCGCGAATCCCGCCACTCCGCCCGGATCGTCATCGGGAGCGAAGTGGTCGACGACGTCGTCGTGCACGAACTCACGAACGTCGTCCAGCGAACCGGGCACGAACACCCGCCTGCGGAATTCGGCGACGTGATTGGTGTAGCGCTCCTTTTCGGCGCTGATGTCGACAGAAGTCATCCGCCATCCCTCCTAGGTTTCTCCGCCGCCGGACCAGGTGACCGGCAGTTCGGCGACACAACGGAACATCGGGGTCGGTGGGAAGAACTTCGCCTCCCAGCCCGGCCGCAGCCGCAGGCCTGGCAAGCGGTCGAGCAGCGCGTTGACACCGACTCGCAGCGTGCCCCTGGCGAAGTGCGCGCCCACGCAGGTGTGCACCCCGCGGCCGATGGCGACGTGGCGGCCGCACGGGCCCTCTCCCCCTCGGCGCAGGTCGTAGTGGTCGGGTTCGGGGAACGCGCTCGGGTCGCGGTTCGCCGCGCTGTACCCGACGACGATGTACGTGCCGGCCTCCAGCATGACGCCACCGAGTTCGACGTCCCGGGAGGTCCGCCGCGGCATCCACAGCACCGGCCCTTCCAGCCGCAGGCCCTCCTCGACGGCTGCGGGAATCGACTCACGGTGCTCACGCAGCGCGTCCCAGCGGTCGGGATCGCTCAGCAGCAGGTGGAGCACGTTGCCCAGCGCCTCGGCCGCGGTGCCCTGCCCGGCGCCGATGAGCACCACCAGGCCCCACACCGTTTCCGCCATGTCCCGCTGGTGTTCCGGGGCCGCGGTGGCCAGCACACTGAACACGTCGTCACGCGGCGCGGTCCGCCGCAGGTCGATCGCCGCCTCGAGATAACGTTGGTAGGCAACGAGTTCCTTCGCCGCCGTGCCCTCCTCCTCCGGCGGGTTGCCGGGAATCGCCAAGCGGAGGTAGTTCTCGTTCCATGCGGCGATCCTGTCGTGGTCTTCGGTGGGCGCGCCCAGCAGGTCGAACATCGCTGTCTTGTTGTAGGGCAAGCAGAATTCGCGGAAGAGGTCGGTTTCGCCGTCGGCGGCGAAACCGTCGATCAGGTCATCGGCGATGGCGCGGAGCCTCGGCTCCCGCGAAACCACCCGTTCCGCCGACATCGCGCGCTGGATCAGCCGCCGTTTCTTCGCATGCTCCGGCGGGTCGGTGTTGAACGACGTCGGCGTCAGCGGGTAGCCGGATTCGAGTTCCTTCCGCACCGCGGGCGGCGGAGGCGGGCCGGTCTTCGCCTCCGAGGTGAACACCGTCGGATTCTCGAGCACCTCCACGATCTGCTGGTAGCCCGTGACCACGTAGACCGGTCCTTCGGGGTCGCCCGGCTGGGTGAACATCCAGGCCGCCGAGCCGAGCGGGCTGCGGTAGACGAGCGCCCGTTCCCGCATCCAGGCGTAGTACGGGTAAGGGTTCGCCAGCACCGCGGTGTCGTAGGGACTGAAATCGGCGAACGCTTCGGTCGACATCTTCGGTTCCCTCTCGTCACCAGCGCACGGGCATTTCCGAGACCACCCGGAACATCGGAGCCGACGCCAGGTAGCTCACCTCGAACCCGTCCGACAGCCGCAGACCCGGCAACCGGTCGAGCAGCACTTCGACACCGACGCGCAGGGCGGCCCTGGCCCACAACGCGCCGAAGCAGTAGTGCACACCCCGTCCGGTCGCCAGGTGCCTGCCGTGTTTGCCCGCGCCACCGCGGCGCAGGTCGAACTTCTCCGGTTCCGGGAACGCCTCGGGATCGCGGTTGGCGGCGGCGAACGCGCACACCACCGTCACGTCCTTGGGCAGGGTTTCACCGCCCAATTCGACTTCTTCGGTGGTGTTGCGGGAAAGCCAGTGCACCGGCCCGTCGAACCGAAGTCCTTCTTCGACCGCCGATGCCACCAGCGCGCGGTCTGCGACGAGTTCGGCCCACCGGTCCGGTTCGGACAGCAGCAGGTACAGCAGGTTGGCCAACGCCTCGATGGTGTTGCCGTACCCGGCGCCGATCATGTCCATCAGGCCCCAGCCCATCTCAGCCGTGCTGATCGGGCAGTCCGGGTCCTTTCTGGCCTCGGCGAGCAGGCCGAGCAGGTCATTGCGCGGCTCGCGCTGCCGTTCGGCGATCGCCCCCTCGAAGTACCGCTGGTAGTCGACGAGCTCACGGCAGGCGTGCCGCAGTTCGAGGTCGCTGCTACCCGGGATGCAGACCTCCTTGAAGGCCTCGTTCCCTTGCGCGATCTTCTCGTGGTCCTGCCTCGGCACGCCGATGTGCTCGAACAGCGACGCCTTCACGAACGGCGTGCAGAACCGGTCGATGAGCTCGGCGTGTCCTCCGGCGGCGAACCCCTCGACGAGTTCTCCCGCCACCGCCCGGATTTCGTGCTCGCGCGCGGCGACGCGTTCGGCGGACATCGCCCGCTGGAGCAGCCGCCTGCGCCTGGTGTGCTCGGGTGGGTCCATGCTGTAGAGCGTCGGCATGACCGGATGGCCACCGGCCGCCGCGATCTCCTCATGGATCACCGGCGAGGGATCGGGCCCGGTCTTGAACGCGGACGTGAACCGCTCCGAATCCTCCAGCACGGCGGATAGCTCGTCGTAGCCGATCGCGACATAGATCGGCTTCTCCTCTTCGCCGGGCAGGGTGTAACCCCAATACCCGGAGCCGAAGGAGCTCCGGAACATCGGCGACCGCGCGCGCATCCGCTCGTAACAAGGATAAGGATCCTGCAGGACGGCCGGATCGTACGGGTTGTACTCGTTCGCCATGTCCGCGCCCCGTCCGTCGGCACCAGGTCATGGTCACCGTAAGCCGGGGCCCGGAAAGCGAACTTCTCGCGCCTTGCTGTCGACGCGTCAGGAGTTCGCTTCGTAGCCGCGTTCCAGCAACGTGCGGAGTTCGTCGTCCACGTCGTCGACGGAGTGCAGTGCCACCCGTACGTTCCCCTGCGACAGGCTCTTCGCGGAAAGCAGCCTGCCGCCGGGCTTCTCCCCCGGCAGCTTCAGGCCGAGATCCACTCGGGTCTTGGTGGTGGGTTTGATGATGCCGAACGTACGCCGCGGCGCGACGAGCGAAACGAAGGTCTTACGCGCCTGCACGATCACCTCGCCTGTCGCGAGCGCCTCGTCGATCACAGCGTCGCACACCGGACGCAGGTCCGGGCGGTCCGCGTACTGGGCGTCGATCAGCTCGAGCGGATCGGTGAGCATGAAGTCGGGGTAGCCGTATCGCTCGTAGACGAGCAGATCCTGCGCGTACCCGGTGACACCGTTCTTCGACAGCCACGATCGCAACTCGCCCTCGGTGGCGGCACCCGACCGGGTGACCTTGCCGTTCCAGGCTGCCTTGTCTTCCCCGGTGCGTTCGGCCAGCAGCCGCGCGGCCTTCTCCATCATCGGCTGCCAGCCGAGCACCCGGCGATCGCCCTCGTCCGTCACGTGAATCCCCGTCCTTCCAGTCGGTTTCAGCTGGCCACCCGGCCAAGGACATCCCGCAGGTACGGCCCGGTGACGCTGTCCTCGTGCGCCGCCACCTCGGCCGGGGAGCCCGCGACGACGAGCCGCCCACCGGCTTCGCCGCCGCCCGGGCCCAGTTCCAGCACCCAGTCGGCACTCGCGATGACGGCGAGGTCGTGCTCAACGACCACCACCGTGTCGCCCCGCGTGGCCAGCCCCCTGATCACCCCGAGCAGGCGCCGGATGTCCTCGGGGTGCAGCCCGGTGGTCGGTTCGTCCAGGACGTAGAGCGTCTTCCCCTTGCCCCGGCCCGACAATTCGGTCGCGAGTTTCACCCGCTGCGCCTCACCACCCGACAAGGTGGGCGCCGGCTGGCCCAAGGTCACATATCCGAGGCCGACGTCTTCGAGCGCCCGCAGCGGGCGGGTGACCACTTCAGTTCCCTCGAAGAATTCCAGGGCGGCGGAAACCGGCAGTTCGAGCACTTCGGCGATGGTCAGGCCGTGATAGCGGACTTCGAGGGTCTCGGCGTTGTACCGGGTGCCGTGGCATTCGTCGCACGGGACGAACACGTCGGGCAGGAAACGCATGTCGATCTGCATCGTCCCGTCGCCGCCGCAGATTTCACAGCGGCCGCCCGTGGTGTTGAACGAGAAGCGGCCCGCCCCGAAACCCCGTGCCTTCGCTTCGTCCGTCGCCGAGAAAAGCGTGCGGATCCCGTCGAAGGCCCCGGTGTATGTGGCCGGATTCGAGCGCGGAGTCCGGCCGATCGGCGCCTGGTCCACCCGGACAGCCCTGTCGACGTGTTCCAGCCCGTCGATCGCCCGGTGCGCGCCGGGGACCACCGGCTCGTCCTGCACCGCCCGCGCCACCGCGCGGTAGAGCACCTGGTCGGCCAGCGTGGACTTGCCCGAACCGGAGACACCGGCGATCGCGCTCACCCGCCCGGCCGGGAACACGGCGTCGACGCCGTCGAGATTGTGCTCGGTCGCACCGCGCACGACCAGCCGTGGACCGTCCGGCGCGGCGGCGTCCGCGCCCGGCACGACCGCGGATCGGCGACCGGACAGATGAGCGCCGGTCACGGACTCCTCGTCGGCGAGCAGCCCGTCCAGCGGCCCGCTGTAAAGGACCTGCCCGCCGTGGCGGCCGGCGCCGGGCCCGAGGTCGACCACCCAGTCCGCGGCACGTGTCACCTGGTCGTTGTGCTCCACCACGAGCAGGCTGTTGCCCTGGTCGCGCAGCTTGACGAGGCTGCCGAGCAGGCGATCGACATCCGCCGGGTGCAGCCCGGCCGTCGGCTCGTCGAGCACGTACAGCAGGCCGAACAGCCCTGTGCCCAGCTGCTGGGCCAGCCGCAGGCGCTGTGCCTCGCCACCGGAGAGAGTCGGCGCGGCGCGATCCAGGGTCAGGTGCTCGAGCCCCACCTCGACCAGGTGCTCCAGCCGGGTGACGATCTCCTCGACCGGCTGAGCGGCGACCGCGCGGTGTGCCCCGGCGAGTTCCAGGCCGCGGAAGAACTCCAGGCAGTCGTGGACGGACCGCAGGCACAGGTCGCCGATGCCGGTGCCGTGCCTGCCACCGATCCGCACCCCGCGCTGCGCGGGGTTGAGCCGGGTGCCGTCGCAGTCCGGGCACGGCCGCCGCCGCAGGTAGGCCGCCGCCCTGCTCTTCCTGCCGCCTGCCGGGCCGGCCTGGTGCTGACGCTCCAGCCAGGGGAACACACCGTGGAACAGCTGCTTGCGGGTCTTCGGGCCGCTCGCGTTCCCGGCGAGCGGGGCCACCGGTTCCTTGGGGCCGTTGAGGAACGCCTCGCGCACCCGCGACGGCAACGCGCGCCAAGGCGTTCCGGGATCGACGCCGAGCCGGTCCGCCATCGCGAGCGCGAGCGCGAACTCCTCCTTGGCCGAAGGCGGCCGCCACGGCGCGAGCGCGTGCCCGGCCAGCGACAGGCCGGGGTCCGGCACCACCAGATCGGCGTCGGCAACCAGCCGCGACCCGATGCCCTGGCAGCGCGGGCACGCGCCGTGGGGCAGGTTGAACGAGAACGCGCGCGGGGTCAGTTCGGCCACCGGCCCGGCATGGCCTTCGCCGCAGCGCCAGCCTTCGCGCCCGTGCCGCAGCGCCTCCCCGCATTCGGTGCAATGCGGGGTGCCGGTCCTCGCGTAGAGCACCCGCAGCAGGTCGTACACGTCGGTCGCGGTCGCGACGGTCGAGCGCGGGTTGGTCGACGCGGTCCGCTGGTCGAGCGCTATCGCCGAGCAGAGCCCTTCGAAGGAACCGACTTCCGGGCGGTCCGGCTCGCCGAGGAACTGTCGTGCAAAAGCGGACATCGACTGCACCTGCAATCGCTGACATTCGGCGTAGATCGTGTCGAAGGCGAGCGTGGATTTGCCGGAACCGGAAAGACCGGTCATCACCACGAGCGCGCGATGCGGAATCCGTACCGTCACGTCGGCGAGATTGTGTTCCTTGGCGCCGCGCACGACAAGCCATTCCGGCAAGGAGTGCCGCGCCGCCGGGATTGTCACGTCCGCGGATCCGACCATGATTTCCTCTCGTCAGATGAGCGCGCCCGGCCGGTGACAGTTTACAAGCGCGGCCGCGGCCGCGTTTTCCACGGTCCGTGAAACGTTTTCGCGAAAGTCAAGCTGCGAGTAGGAGTCCGGCAGCGCGCGTGTTGTGCTGCGGTGGTGCAATCCTCACGACTCCGGATCGCGGCGAGACTGGCGGAGATCCTCGCCGTCGCCGCCTGGCATCTCGCGCGCGCACTGCCCGTCGTGCTGTTCGCCCGCGTCGTTTCCGGCCCGGCCGCCGCGCGGCGCGGGCTCTGGCGGTGCGTGGTCGGCGCGATTCAGGACCTGGGTCCCGCGTTCGTGAAATTCGGCCAGATCGCCGGCACGCGCGTGGATCTGCTTCCGCCGGAAGCGCTGTGCGAGTTCCGGGTGCTGCACGACGCCGTGCGCCCGCCGTCGAAGCGGGCGGCACGGGGAATGCTCCAGTCGAGGCAGGGAATCCGGGTGATCGATCCCGTCCCGCTCGGCAGTGGCAGCATCGCGTGCGTCCACCGCGGGGAACTCGAGGACGGGACTCCCGTGGCGCTCAAGGTGAAACGTCCCGGCATCGACCGGCGGATGTGGCTCGACCTGCGGCTGATCCGGGTACTGGCCCGTGTCAGCGCGCGGCTGCCGTCGGTGCGCGGCATGCCGATGGCCGATCTGGTGGACTACGTGACCGAGGCGATCGCCGGGCAGCTGGACTTCGCGCGTGAGGCGGAGAACATCCACGAGCTGCGTGCGCACCTGGCCGGACTGCCCGAGGTCCGGGTCCCCGAAGTCCACCGGGAACGGTCTTCCGAGGACTGCCTGGTTCTCGAGTACCTGCCAGGGCTCGACGCGCGGACACCGGACTCGCTACCGCCGGAGACCCGCGCCGAACTGGGGGCCGCGGTGCTCGCGGCAGCGCATCGGATGATGTTCGTGGCCGGGTTCGTGCACTGCGATCTGCACCCCGGCAACGTCTACCTCACCACTGGCCGGGTGGTGATCCTCGACGCCGGTTACTGTGTGCGGCTTCCCGACCGGGTCCGTGACCTGATCGGGGAATTCTTCGCCCGGTTGGCGGCAGGAGAGGGCCGCCGGTGCGGAGAGATCATCCTGGAGAGCGCCGCCGGATGCTTAACGGACGTCGACGAGAAGGGGTTCGTCGAGAGCGTGGCGGAATCGGTCGGTCGGCGGGCAGGCCCTGGCAACACTTTCGACATGGCCGCGTTCGGTGAAGAGATTTTTGGGTTGCAGCGACAATTCGGTCTCTACGCGACAGCGGACTTCGTCTTCCCTCTGATGGCCCTGCTGGTGCTGGCGGGCACCGTACGCGGCTTCACCGGCGACGTGGACTTCCAGTCGGTCGGGCTCAGGCGAGGATCGCCTTGAGCAGCTCCTCGTCCACGACACCCACCTGTGCGAGGAAATGCAGTTCGTCCATGACGTTGCGGTGCTCGACGATGCGGCCAGCCTCAATCCGCACCTGACCCATCACCTGCACGCGGATCCGCTTCCCGGTCGCCGCGAGCCCCCGGAAGTCGGCAACGTGGGTGCAGGTGGCGATCATCCGGACGAACACCCAGTTCCCGTCGGCCGCCATTTCCTGGACCTCGAAAGTCAGGTCGGCGAAAGCGGCTCGGAACGCGCCCATCAGCGCGGCCACGTCTTCGCGCCGGTAACTGGCGAACCGGCCATGGTGGACCATATCGGGCGACCAGACGGCGAGCACCCCGGTCCAGTCGCCACGGTTCATGGAGTCGACGAACCGCAGGAACAACTCCTTGTCCTCGGCCGCTTTCCCTGCCAGGTCAACCGATGCCGACATCGAAGCTCCCTATCGCCGTGAGCCTTCACCATAGGTTCGCGGCACGACAGGCAACTTCTCGCAGTTTGCCTCACGCTGTCCCGAACATCTCCCGCAACTGGCGCACCTGGGCCCACCGCGGCGTCCACCTGATCGCCCGGTCGCGGACCGCGCAGAGCACCGGGTTGCGCCACTGGCCCAATGTGCCCATCCGCCGTGCCCGCAGTGTGAGCGCTCCGGCGCGGCGGACGCGTTCGGCTTCGTAGCGCCGGAACACCTCGCCGAGGTCGTTAGCCGCGCCGAACGCGTCGCGCAGCGCGATGGCGTCCTCGAAGGCCTGACAGGTGCCCTGGCCGAGGGTGGGCGCGCTCGGATGCGCGGCGTCGCCCGCCAGCACCAGACGTCCGGTGCCCCAGCGCCGCAGCGGCACCCGGTCGTGGATGCGGGTGAACACGAGGTCGCCCGGGTCGGTGGCGTCGATGACGTCCGGAATGGGCTGGTGCCACTCGGAAAACGCTTCCAGGTGCGGCCGGGGATCCGTTCCGCCGTCAGGTGGGGTGGCGAACGCGGTGAACCAGTACACGCGGTCACCGCGCATCGCGAAGAGACCAGCCTGTTTCCCCCGGCCGAGTGACATGGTGGCCGGCAGGCGTGGCCCAGGCAGCCGGGCGACCCCGCGCACGACCGCGTAACCGAGGTAGTTCAACGGATCCTCGCCGCACAGGGCCGAACGCACGACCGAGCGCACGCCGTCCGCGCCGATCACGAGGTCGGCCTCCGCCTCGCGACCGTCAGCGAACCGGAGCCAGGCGCCGTGCTTCCCCTCCCCCGCCCGCACACACGGCGCGCCGAATTCGACATGCCGCTCCCCCAGACGGTCGATCAGAACCCGGATCAGGTCGGCGCGCCGCATAGCGCGGCCGAGGCCGCCACATCGGTCTTCCATTTCCTTCGCCGTCAACGCCTGGAGCACGACTCCGTCCGCGCGGCGCATTCGCAGGCCGTCGCCGGTGCCGCTGGCCGCCAGCACTTCCTCGGCGGCGCCCATGGCTTCGAGCGCCCTGATGGCGTTGGGCCACAAGGTCAATCCGCTGCCACCGGACCCGCCCGGCTCGGCACGCTCGTACACGCGGACGTCGAAACCCGCTTCCCGCAACAGGATCGCGATGGCGAGGCCTGCGGGGCCGGCGCCTACCACCGCCACCCGCTGGATCTTGGCCACCACGTCCTCCGTGCAATCGTCCTAATTCAGGCCGGAACCCTTGAGGGACAGGGCGTGGTGGGTCAAATGGGTCGTGAGTAGTAATTCGGGTCAGAACATGAACTACCACTCACGACCCACTTGACCAGCGCCCCATCCGCCACCGCCGGGAGCGCCGCCCTGGCCGCGACGACGACGGGAAGCAGAGCATCATGATCAACTTGAGCTGAGTGGTATTTCGTTAGAGCGACCCAAATCACTCACGACCCCCGCGAGCAGACGCGGCGTTGTCCTATCCCTCACTATTGTCCAGACTTTCTACGGCCGGCTTCCGTTTTCCCGCTTCTTTGAGCTTGCTTTTCTTTGCACCGCAACGTCTTTCACCCCAGGTGACAGCAGATGCCGTGAAGAGTATCTTCACAACTATCGCACTCAGTATCCGCCAGCACACTCAGGGGAGAGCGCGGCGTGGACGACAAACTGACAGCCTCCGCCGACGAGCGCGGCACGGTCGTTGTCCGTATTCGCGATGAGGCACCGGTCGAGCGGTCCTGGCGGGCATTGCGGGACCCGGTCGAGATCGTCCGATGGTTCGGCGAACTCGACCGCCCCTGGCTGGCGGGCAGGTCCGGCCGGATCGACTTCGGTGACGGCGACTTCTTCGACTTCACGACGATCGAGGTGGTCGAGGACAAGCGGATCGAATTCACCTGGAGCTTCCTGGGCGTCGGCTCCGTCGCCCGGATCACCTGGGCTACCCGGCCGCTGCCCGGCGGGAGCGAGATCACCGTCGAGGACAGGGACCCGCAGCGCACCGCGAGCGAGGCGGCGCAGCTCATGGCGGGCTGGACCGACTTCTTCGAACGGCTCGGCGGCTACCTCGCCACCGGCGAACCCACCCGGTACGACTGGCGCGGTGACATCGACGGCTCGGTCGACCTCCCCGGTACGTTCGACCCACTAGAGCACGAGATGCTCACCCGCTGGCTGCCGATGGCCACCGACGGGTTCGCGCCGCGCTGGTTCTTCGTGGTCGACGACGAGGGGCCCCGCCGGTTCCGGATCGAGTCATGGAACGCGGAGAACGCGGACGAGCTGGCTTTCCGGATCGCGCTCGGCGAAGGCGAACCGGAGACCGCGTGCCAAGTCCGCGTCGACGAGGTGCCGGGTGGTCGCCGATGCCGTCCAGTCGAACTCCGCGAACGGCCATCGCGTGCCATACGCCTCAGTGAGCACGGATTCCGCATCCCGCCTCTCCATCGGCGCGACCCGGTCGTGCAACCGCCCGAGCGTTTCGCACACACTCGGCCGCACGAGGTCGTGCCGGGTGCTCAGCAACTGCCCGCCTTTGATGAAAGTAGGGCCGAGCGCCACCAGAAGTTCGGTCAGCCTGCTGCCCGGCGCTCGTTCATTCCGTCCGGAAACAAGGCGCCACAACCAGTCCGCTGCTCCGGCCGCGCCGTGCCGCAGTCCGGTGGCGCCCCACACGGCGCCGCGGCGCAGCATCCGGCCACCGCTAACCCGGACGTTTTCCACCGGCACCGGTGAGTTCATCGACGAATCCCTCCTGCCGCGGGTGTTTCCATGCTGCCACACCGGCCACGGGCAACGACCGCCATCCGAGTGAGCAGGCGTTTTCCGCGCCGGACCGCAAGGCAAGCTCTGAGAAGGTGACCGGTGGAACCGAGGCCTATTTTTCGTAGCAGAGCCTGAACCGAATTCAGTGGAAACCGGGAGGAAAGCCGGTATGGCTATTGATCTCTGCAACAAATCACCCGACTCCTTCGCCGAACGCGGGCCCGGTCAGTGGGAGCAGGCGGTCCCGCGGGAGCCCGCCCTGCTGGAAGACCTCGGCAGCGAACAGCGCGACGCCCTCAACTTCGCCTACCGGACCACACTGAGCAATGTGGACCCCCGGTTCGTCGCGGGTGACCCCGCCGCATGGGCGAGCGACTTCGGCTACGCGCTCGACCGGGTGGCGATCCGGTTGGACAACCGCAGCAACGACGAACTACGCGAACAGGCGTTGCGGCACCCCGACCCGGTGATGCGGGAGCAGGCACTGTTCGAGTACGCCGACCGCGACCACGCGGACGCGATCGAACTGCTGGAGCAGGCCGTCCGCGCCGACGACAACCGTGAGCTGCGCTGGGATGCCTTGTGGGCCATGGAAAAGCTCGGCGGGCCACTGGCCGTGACTACACTGCAGAAGTTCCTCGATGACGACGACCCGGAAATCGCCGAATGGGCGAAGCTGTTCATCAGCGAACTGCAGACCGGTGACCCCGCCTTCGACGGCAGGGCAGGGCTCTACACGCCTGGCCGCACCTTCGACGAGACGATCTACCTGCTGATCCACTGTGACCTGTACGTCCGGCTGGACGAGTCCAACACCCACTGGGGCAAGATCTCCCTTTCCCCGCAAGGACTCGCGCGCATCTATGGCCAGGCGCACGCCTGCCCGAACGTGGCGACCCGCGAAAAGCAGCTCGTGATCGCGAAGACGATTTCCGGCCTGCACACCGATCGCTCGCCGCACTGCGACAACTACCTGTTCCGCGGCTTCACCGACCGCGCACGCCGGGATCGCGGCAACTTCTTCTTCGAGTCGCTGGTGCCGAGGACGTTCTTCAAGTCCGGCCGCGCGGACGACCCGAGCCAGGGCACCCGCCAGGCCCGCATCGGCTTCGCCCGCTACGGCACCTGGCATCTGGAGCCGAAGTTCCAGGTGCGGCAGGAGGCCGCGATCCGCTACGTCCGCGGCCGGTTCCAGGGCTGGGGTTACGTGAACCTCGCCCGCATCGCGGGCAGGCCGCTCGAGGAGATCCTCACCCCCGGCAACGGCGTGCTGTCCACTTTGCACGATGACGAGGTCGGGCCGATGACGAACGCCTTCATCCTCGGCACGTTCAAGGGCAAGCTCAATGACTGGGACGGCGACGGCGTCATCGACCTCAACTCCCGCGACGTTTACTCCACTGTGGATGGCGAGATCGACTCGAACCAGGATGGGGTCGCCGACGAGCCCGGCCGGACCTGCTGCGACCACACGACCCTCCTCCCCTGACCGATTCGAGAATATGAGAGGCAACAATGGCTACACCGATCAAGCCGTCGGTCGTCTACGGTCGCCCGGTCTCGACTGACGGCGTGCCCAACATCTACCGGGGTGCCACGGTGGTGCCCTGGACCGCGCCGGACCCCGGCATCGACAACCTGGGCATCAATTCGGTCGACACCTTCGCCGTGCCCGGCGTCGGCGAGTACACCGTGCCGTTCGACGGCTACGTTCGGGTCGTCCGCTCCGAGCCGACGTCACGTGACTGGCACCAGGCGGAGGTCTACACCAACCTCATCGAGATGAAGATGGTCGGGGAATGCGAGGAACTCGGCCGGATCACGGTGACGCTGAACCCGCAGTGCCTGTCGACGGGGCAGATCAGGACCCCGTTCGACCCGTACGCGGGCGAAGGCCCATCGGCCAAGGCGTGCCGGATGGCCGTCGGCGCCATGTTCGACATGCCGAAGCTCGGGCTCAAGCTGGCGAACAAGGAGCCGATCATTCTGACCATCGACGACGTCCGCCAGATCCCGCCCGCCGGCGCACCGGGCAAGGGGCAGATCTACCGGATGCTGCCACTGCACGACATCGAGCACTTCGAAGAGCAGCCGGTGGCGTACGTGACCAGCCTTCGGTTCAACATGGGCGGCTACATCACCGAAGAGGAGATCGCCACCTTCTGATTGCCGCACCCAAAGGGCGAGTGTCCTCTTCGAACACTCGCCCTTTGGGCTGTCTCAGGCACCGCAATCATGTGCTTGGAGGCGGAACTCAGGTGATCACGCGAGATCGACCATCACTCCCGAATACGAGACAGTTTCCTTACCCCTCAATAACCCGAATCGCCACTCGCGACCCTCTCAAGAAATCACGCAAATAAACCAAGTCGGGCATTCGCGTCGGAAAGTGTCCTTTTGTGGATACTCAAGGAGCGCCGGGACTCCCTGCCGAACCCGCCGCGCCATGTCTGCCTTACCCGTCACTAGGCCGGGTGGGAACGGACAACACGCCCGACGGGAGTCCGAGCACGACTTACCGGACAGCTCCTAAGGGCGAAGCAGGTACAGGGCATTGAGCGGGCTGCCGGTGGGGATCGGCTGGACGGCACCGAACCCGGCTTTGCCTGCCAGCGCGGCGAGCGCACCCGCCGGGAGCCCCAGCGTACCGAGCGCCGGGCCGCCTTCGGCCAGCGCGGACGGCACGCAATACAGGACGCTGGTCGCGTAAAGGATCGTCCCCTGCGGCCCGGCGTTCTCCTCCGGATCGTCCGCGCAGTTGCTTTCCAGGACCAGCACGGCGCCGTCTTCGGAAAGCGAGCGACGTGCCGCGGTCAGCAGCGCTTCCGGATCGGGAGCGTCGTGCAACACGTCGAAGAACAGAACCAGGTCCAGCGGCGCGGAAAGCTTTTCGGTGGCGTCCGTACACTGGAAATCGACGCGCCCCGCCACTTCCGCTTCCGCGGCGGCCTCCCTGGCCCGCAGGACGTTCGGCTCGTACATGTCGTAGCCGATGCATTCGCTCGCGGGAAAACGTCCGGCGATGGCGAGCAACGCCCTGCCACCACCGGAACCGACCTCGGCCACCTTCCCGCCCCGTTCGAGCCGGTCCACCAGGCCGTCGACCGAAGGCAGCCAGTGCCCGAGCAGCAGGGCGTCCAGCCAGCTCGCACTCATCCGCTCCATCGCGGTGTACAGCGATTCCGGGTACTTCTCGGGAGGCAGCCCCTGCCCGTCGCGGAAGGCGTCCGCCACCTCGTCGAGCATCCCGACCAGCGGCGGCACCAGGCCGAATGCCGGGGCCAGGTTCATCGGCGACTCCTCGGAAACCAGCGCGGCCGCGTGCTCGGGCGGCAGCGTGAATCGCCGCGTCGCGCGGTCGTACCGCAGGTAACGGGCGCTCGTCATGCCCCACAACCATTCCCGCACATACCGTTCGGCCAGTCCGGTGCGCTTGGCCAGCTCGTCGTCGCGGGCGGGCGCCGGGGCAAGAGCCCGGAACAAGCCGAGCCGGACGCCGAGCGCGCCGAGTGCGCCCGCCATGGCGCCGCTCAGGTCGGTCATCACCTTGTCGGCGAACTTCACCGCGGCAGGGAAGTCGATTTCGGGCGCGGCCTGCGCCTGGCTCCCGTTGGCGGTGGCACTCATCGACCAGCCGTGCGGCCCGGCGGGCGGGCCTTGCGGGGCGAACAGCTGTTGGCCTCGCGCCGCGGCGTTGATCCAGAACTCGCAGAGCAGCTTCCGCTCGGTCACCGGATCCGGGATGCCCAGCCGTTCCCAGTCGTAGTGGAAGACCTGCAGCAGACTCGCGCCGAGCCCGGCGGGCTCGATCCACAGTACCCCGCCGAGCGCCTCCGTCCAATAAGGGCGGCTCAGCTCGAACTCGATGCGGGGCAGGTAGGAGGGGAATTCCTGGCCGGTGTCGATCGACTTGGTGACCCGCAGCCGGATGGTGCCACTCGCGTCGCCCATGACCACGGTCATCGGGTCGTCGACCGCGAGGGAGCCGGACTTGCGCTGCAACCAGTGCTTCACCGCCCCCGGGCTGGTCAGCGCCTCCCACGCCTGGAAAGGCATGGTGGGCAACGGAATCTGCAGATAGGGCCCCATCCGCCGCCACGGCCAGCGGGTGTTGGTCCCGGTGCGCAGATGGCGGGCGAACTGGTCGAGGATGCCGGGCCAGCCCATACCGTTCCACGAGCGCCAGTCCGATGGCGGGTTGGTCGCCTCCTCGGTGACGGTGACCGTCGTTCCGTCCGGCCCGCCCGCGACCGTCCAGGTCACCCGGCTGGCCGGGCCGAGCCCCACCCATCGCCAGAGGTACTCCAGCACGCCGGACCGGTGCGCGGTCGGCGGCACCGAACGGCTGGTCGAGCAGTAGAAGAACTCGCCGTCCTCGAAGTCGAGCGTCGACTCGCGACCGCGCACCGCCCAGTCTCCGTGGCAGACGGCGAGCCACTCGCGCACCCGCCCGGGATCGGTCAGCGCCTCCCACACCCGGGGCGCGGGCTCGGGAATGCTCACCTGGCTCACCAGTCGTTCCCAGCGATCCTGGACCATCGGGTACGCAGCACCTGCCAGGGGCGCGAAGCGCTCGGCCGCCGCGGTGAGGTCGAACTCGGGCAGCGCGGGCAATCCCGCGATCATGGCCGGCAGATCCGGTTGGCTGGTCGTCATGGCGCCCCTTCCCCAGCCGGTGCGATCACTCCGGTCACCGTAGGACCGCGTTCAGCGGCCCGACTTCTTCGACCTTGCTCGCGACTCGCCGGACCGCGGACAGTCCACTGTGGCCGATCACCGCCGCACGCGCTCGCCATCGGGAAGCGGATCGCGCGGTCAGAGTGCCGAGGTTGCTGCGCGTTCCTCCGGCGGCGCGGGCCGGCCCCCCGGTGAAACCGGCCCGCGCCCGGCCTGGCGGAGCTCGATCACGTCCAGCTCCGCCAGAACGCGATGCCGTGGCAATCCCCCTACGACCGCCGCGGATACCTCGTGGCGGCCGGCACCTCGGCCGGATCTGACGATGATGAAGCCGCTGTCGGGAATGTGCGGGGTCCGGACGAAAGTCAGCTGGTCGCGACCGCCGTCCGGTCGCCTCGCAGTTTCGATCGCAGCCGTGGGTACACCGAAGCCCACTGTCCTCCATCTCGTTACCTGGAGGGCGGAACAGTGGGTTCCCCCTTCGAGGGAGGGCAACGGCTTCCGCGCGAACTACCGCGGCCGTGGGGCCTGCCCCCTCCGATCCCGCAGCAGCGGGGCCCGGTATCGACGGGGCGTCAATCGGGTATGACGTCGATCGAGATCGCGGCGCGCGCTCGCTTCTCCAGTTCGTCCAGGTCGCCAGGCGCAGGCGCGTCGATGAAGAAGCTGACGGACCGATCATCGGAACTGGCCAGTGGCACCAGTTTCGTTCCCCGTGGCTGGTGTACCAGGACCGCGCGCAGGGTCGGGGTGTCGTCCGGGTCGCCGGGCAGGATGTCCGGCCACACGCCGCTGGCGCCGATCCACACAGGTTCGACGTCCGGCCACTCGACGGTGACGTCGGCCAGCTTCCCGGGCACATGTTCGAGGTAGACCTGCCGGGCGTAGCGGGTCGGCCGCGGGTACGAGGCACGCTCGCCGAGGGCGATGCGGATGATCTCCGGTTCCAGCGGGGCGCCGGTGGCCAGGTGATAAAGCACCAGAAGACCGTCACCGGGAGTGCGGCCGGCGATTTCCATCAGCCGGGGCACCCCGTCCTGCCCGACGCGCCATTCGGAGTGCGCTATGCCGTCGGCGAACGCCAGGGTGCCGAGCAGTGCCCGGTTCGCGTCGAGGACGGTATCGCGGACACCGTCGTCGGCGGCGGGAACGCTGTGCGCGAGTTCGACGAACGTCCGGGCGTGCGAGTCGGTGGTTTCCTTGCCGGTGACCGACGCGAAGATCACTTCTCCACCCTGTACGAGGCTTTCCACCGAGTACTCGGGGCCGTCGACCTTGTCTTCGACCAAAACGACTTCATGGCCGGGGTACTCGACCAGGCGGCGGCGCAGCTCTTCTTCCCCGTGCACGGTCTCGACTCCGGAACTCGACGCGCGACCCGCTGGTTTGACCACCGCCGGGTAGGTGACCCCGGACAGATCCACGGTTTCCCGGTCTCCTGCGGGGATGGTCAGTGACGGCGGGCTGAGCTCGGGGGCGTACCAGCGTTGCAGGAACTTGCTCCGGCAGGCGCGGCTGGCGCGCAGGCCGGGTGACGGGACGCCGAGCGCGTCACAGAGCAGTCCGGTCGGCTCGGCCAGGTAGTCCCCGACGGCGTAGGCGCCCACGATGTCGTACGTGGCCCGCCACGCGGTGGCCTGTGCGATCGCACCGGCGAGAAAGGCACCCTGCACGGTGAAATCACCCGAAACGTAGCCGATCTCGGTGATCTTCGAGGCAGGGTTGCCCGGGTCGCCGATCGCGGCGGTCGCCTGGTCGCGGTAGGACTCGGCGGTGATCACCAGGACCCGCAGGTCGCGCCGGGTCACCTCGTCGAGATAGAGCGGGTTGCGCCGGATCACCGGGAACGAGCCGGTGAGGATGACGGCGCCGGGCTTACCGGTCCGCTGGGTCATGCTGCCTCCTCTGGTCGGTCTCAGCTGTCGGTGCCGGCGATGCGGATCGGAAGGCCCCAGGAGGCGAGTTTCTCGATCCACCGCCCGGCGGTGGCCGGGTCGGGGGCGCCCTGGACGAGCCCCGCCGGCAGAGCACCGTCGAGCAGTTCGCCGATGCCGAGGGCGAGCGGAACGGAAACGCACCGGGCCATGGCACTGGCACCGGGCTCACCGATGAGGTCCAGCGAATACCGGCCCGACCAGGTTCGGCCGTCCTCGCCGCGGACGGACAGTTCGACCGCGAGCACCACCCGGTCCCGGTCTTGGGCACCTGTCGGGTAGCGGGTGGCGAGTTCCCCCGCGAGCTCGGTTATCCGGTCGGGGTCGCCCTCACGCAGCTCGGTGAACACCTTCTCCCAGGCGTCGAGCCAGCCGTTCAGGCGGAGGGTTCCACGCACGAACGTGTCCAGCTGCCAGCTCTCCGGCACCCCGTACTGGCGGATGTAAGGCAGGCTGTCCCGATTCGGGTACACCTCGAATCGTTCCCCGTCGAGATCGAGCGGCCGCGCTACCTCCCACGGATGGTCCGCGACATGCTTGTCGCCCGCCTCGACGTAGTGCGCCGGTGTGAGCAGGGCGGTCAGCACACCGCGGGGTGCCCAGCTGAACCGGTACCGGAAGTCGTTGGGCTCGGCGGGCACGCCGCCGCAGTAGGAGGTGAACGCGGCGGTGGCTCTCGTGCCCGGTCCCAGTGCCCGTGCCGCCCGCTCGACCAGGACGTCGGCGAAGAGGTGGTCGATTCCCGGATCCAGCCCGATTTCGGTGAGCACCGTGAGCCCGGCCGCGGCCGCCTCCCCGGCACCGTTCCGGATCTCGTCGGAGGCGTAGCTGCTGCAGGCGAAGTGCGCCCCGTTGTCCAAGCAGAGACGCAGCAGCCGCGGATGTTCGGTGCCCGGCAGCATCGAGACGACGACGTCTCCTTCGGTGACCGCCGCGGCCAGTGCTTCCGGGGTGAGGCGCCGGGGTTCGCCTGCCGCTCCGAGACGAGCGAGGCAGGCGGCCGCTTTGACTTCAGTGCGGCCCCAGAGCAAAACGCGGGTTCGCTCGGCGAGGGCGGTGAGACCGGGCCCGGTGGACAGGCCGGTGCCGACCCAGTGCACGGTCGGGGTGTCAGGCATGGTCTTCCTTCCGATGGAGGTCATGGGAAGTGCAGGCCGCGGTGAACGCGGCTTCGGCGCGGCGCCAGACGCCGGAGTCGCCGAGGGCGGCCAGATGCGGCGCCAGGTCCGCGGCGAAGTCCACGGTCGCTTCACGGGGAAGCAGCGACGGCAGGTTGTCGATCGCGATCACGTCGAGTCCGTCCAGCCGGAGCACCGGGTCCTGCCAGGTGGTGGTCCGGTCGTAGATCGGCAGGGCGTGGCACGGCGATCCGACGTCGCAGGTGACGTCGGCGACCACGGACAGCCGCCGGGGGCGCCGGAGTGTCTCGGCGGTCAAGAACGGGGAGATGGGCTCCGTGGCGAGGACCGCGTTGACGAGGATGTCGTGGTCGAGCAAGGCCGCGACGTCGAGGTTTCCGGTCTCCGCGAGATCCCATCGGGTCACTTCCGCGCCCGCCGCGACGAGCGCGTCCCCGGCCCCGCTCCCGCATCGGCCGAGGGCTCCGATGACCAAGGCCCGCAAGGGTTCCCCCTCCGCGGCCAGAGTCTTGTCGAGGTCTCCGCGGGTGGTCGGCGTCAAGGGTTCGACGAGGCCACCGCGGTGACGCAGGACGGCGAGCGCGGCGCCGACGTAGCCTGCCCAGTATCCGAAAGCGGCGACCCGGCGACCTCGCTCGTCGACGAGGCTTTCCAGATCCAGCAGCGTTCCGCCGCCCTCGGCGAATCTGCGCAGCTGATTCGCCGCTCCCGGCTGGTTCTTGTAGGCGTGCCCGAAGAAGATGTGCCGGTGCCGCAAAAGGTCGGGCCGGTCGGGCAATTCCTTCAGGCCCACCACGTGCACGTCTTCCGGGGCGTCCGGCCAGCTGCCCGGCGGGACCAGCGCGCAGCCCGCGGCCGCGTACTCCTCGTCGCCGAACACCCGCCGCGATGAGCGCTCCACGCTGATGGTGACGCCCTCGCTGATCAGCTTCCCCGCCGTTTCCGGGGACAGCGGCGCGCGCCGTTCGGTCGGGCGGGACTCGTCGCGCATCAGCAACGTCAACTCGGTCATAGCACCAGCTCCGCACTGTCGTCTTCGGTGGACGCGGCCACCGCGACGTCACGAAGCAACGGCTGTTCGAGGAAGTAGGCGAAGGAGGCGTATCCACGCCAGATCCGGTGCCACTCCCCCGCCACGGCCGCTTCGCCGCTGGTGCGCCGCACCCGGTCCAGGTAGGCGACGATGATATCGGCGGCCTGTTTGGCATGCCCCGCGGAGAAGTTGTCGATGGTCAGGTGCGCCTGCTCGTAGCAGTCGTCGAAACCGTGGTGACGCAGCTTCTGGATCTCGTGCAGCCGCATCTCGCCGGAGCCGAACATCTCGATCGCCAGGTTGTAGCCGAGGATCTCGTTGTAGAACCGGTCGGGGAACAGGCACATCGACAGCTGCTGCAACGCGAAGCCGTACATGTCGTCGGGCAGCTCGTCCTGGTCCGTGAACTCCTCGGTGCGGATGTGCGGCAGGTTCCGGCCCTGGCTGACCATCGCGCGGCGGGTCAGGGTGAGGTGGTTCTTGCGCAGGTCCCCGTTGCCCATCTCGTCGGCGTGGATGCGGAACAACATGCCGTCGCTTTCGCGTTCCCGGCGGCCCAGCCTGCCGACGCGGTGCAGCCAGGCGCCGTCGATCAGGTAGGTCAGCTGGTAGGTGCTCTGCCGGAACAGCACTTCGTCCACGTCCGGGACCTCGCGCAGCGGCTCGTACGGGTCCACCAGCTTCTCCCAGTAGATCTTCTCCGCCCGCGCGTAGAGCGCGTCGGCGTCGTACTCGAAGAAGCTCGCGTCGGTGTAGCGGCCGCCCGCGCCGTGTTCGAACAGCACCTGCGACTCGGCGAAACAGCGCTCCGCGCGCTCGATGGCCACCGGCAGCGTGTTGGCGTGGTTCTCGATAGTGACCAGCCGATGGAAAAGGTCGCGTTCGTCGGCGGGCGGCGAGTCGTCGAACACCACGTCGCCGGGAGCGGCCGCGGCGAACGCGCCCGACCAGCGGGCGGCGAGTTCGTCGCCGACCGTGTTGAGGCGCACGGTGATCGGCGGCCGGTCACCCTTGTGCACGGTGGCGGCCCATTCGGCCAGCACCGCGGCTTCGGCTTCGTCGAAGATGCCGAACATCGGCCCGCCGAACCGGATCGCGGCGAGGAACCAGCAGTCGCCGTCCTCGCGCTCCGCCAGATACGGCGACTCCCGGAACTCGGTGAGGAACGCGGCGAGCAGGTCGGGGTCCGCGCCGCCGGCGGCGCGGCCGAATCCGGCGAACACGTCCACCAGGTGCCGATCGCCCAGCGAGACCCGGCCGTGCTGCCGTCCGGCCAGCGGCGCGTGCCGGCAGATCACCTCGGCGACCCGTGACTCCAGCGTCTGAGTACGACGGAACTCGGCGAGTTCGGTGAGCAACCGCACGTGCTCGCGTTCACACGACAGTGTCAGCGCGACGGCGGCCAGCACCCGCTCGCGGTCGTCCGGGCTCGCCTGGGCGGCGTACTCGGCGAGCAGGTCGTCGAGATCAGCCGCCGGGATCGGCGGCCGGATGCCCAGCAGCAGGTCGTCGACACCGAGGCGATGGAAGGCGTGGTGCAGGCCGACGACCTCGGGCAGGAAGTTGCCTGGCAGCACCGCGAGCGACAGCGGGAGACAGGCGAGCAGGATCGTCGCGGGGCGGGCATCCGCACGGCCGAGAAAGTCGGCGGCGGCGACGTCCGGTAGCGCCGCCCCCGCGTCTTCCAGCGCCCGCGCCCGGCGATGCTGCGCGGATTCGAGCGGTTCGCCGCCCCCTGCCAGAGCGAAGTGATGGGCGAACAAACGGTTCACCACGACGGCGGGCTGCGTGGCGGGCTGGGAGACGGCGTCGAGCCAGCAGCCGTCGAGCAGAGCGATCACCCCGCGCTGGCGGAGGAGGCCGGCACGGATCCCCGGTTCGGCGAAGGAGAGGGATTCCAGCGCGGGGGCCAGCTCGGCGCGGGCTTGGTCGATCAGCCCGCGGACCGTGCCGGGCAGGTCGTCGACCGGTTCGCGAGCGTGGTCGAGAAAAGCATGCAGGAGACGGCGGGCGAGGAGCAGAGTCGCTTCGGATTCGCGTTCCTGCAGAAGCGTGCGGAACATCTCGCGCGGGCCGGCGGCGATGATCGCGTCGACGGCGCTGTCGGTCCCGGGCGTGAAGCGGAACGGCCGGTACGGCAGGGAAGTCGTGGTGTCGTCGGGGACGAGAGTCGGCTCAACGGCCATCGATCTCTCCTTCCGGTGTGCGCACCAGGACCCCGATCCGGGAGCCGGGCACGCTGGAGGCCAGCAGGTAGTGCCCGCCGGGGCGGACGCGGCCCGCCGCTACGCGGTCGGCGAGATTGATCAGCGGGTCGGCGGCGAAGCAGTGTCCGACGCGGCTGATGTTCGTCGTGTCGAGCTGGCCGGGACGGAACCCGGCTTGACGCTCCTTCATCACCAGCAGCGGCAGGTAGATGTTGCTGTGCAGCAGGGCGTCCAGCTCCCCGACGTCGATCCCCCGCGCACCGAGCAGTCGCTGGTTGACCCGTTTGGCGAGGTCGGAGCTGATCTCGGACGACCAGTCCAGCGACGCCGTCTCCTGGGCGGACGAGCATCCGAGGACTTCGTAGGCGCCGCTGTCGGCGTCGACGAGGCAGGCGGCGCCGCCGTCGCTGAACAGCGCGTAACCCGTGATCCGCGTGTCTTCGTCGAACACCCGGTCCGCCGTGACGACGAGGACGCGCCGGAACCGCCCGGCGGCGACCAGAGCGGTGGCGACGTCCAGACCGGACAGCAGGTTGACGCACCGGCCCATGCTCGTGCCGTAGACGGGGATGTCACCGAGGCCGAGCCGGGTCAGCACGCCCCGGATGAAGGTGCCGTGTCCTTCCGGCGGTCCCGGCAGGTAGGTCGAGCAGAGCACCAGGGCCTCGACCGTTCCCGGGTCGGTTCCACCGGCGCGCAGTGCTTCCGTGCCCGCGTCGACGGCGAGATCGTCGAGTCCGCGTTCGGTGCGGAACACGCTCCCCCAACCCCACAAAGCGGGTTCGAGGGCAAGCCCGTACTGCTCCGCTTTGGTCTCCAGGCCGGGCAGATCCGCGTGGTCGATCTCCTGCTCGCCGAGTACGTAGCGAGGTTCGCCGAGGAAGACCGGCATCAGATCACCTCCACGTGTGTCACGGATTCGGCGTGCGCGCTCAGCACCGACACGACCGGGCCCGGGTCGGGATCGAAGTAGAAATGACCACCGGGGACGCGGACGTGCTCCGGCGGATCGGCGCATTCGATGCCCCACGGCACGATCTGCGCGGAGCCGACATGCGGATCCTCGGTGCCGACGATGATCGAGACACCGATCTCCAGCGGTGGCGCCGTCCGGTAGCGATAGCCCACGGCCAGGTCGAAATCGGCTTTGAGGCCGGGAAGCAGCAGAGCCAGGACGTCCTCGTCCGCGACGGCGTCGGGTGGGAACTGGCCGAAGAACACCAGCGCCTCGGCGAATTCGGCGCCGTCCAGCCCGGCGATGCCGCACACCCGCTCCGAAGGCAGCAGCGAGGGGGCGGAGATGCCGGACGCGGTCAGATGACCGACGGCGGGAACTTCCCGCAGCCTGCGGGCGACTTCGAAGGCCAGCAACCCGCCGAAACTGTGGCCGAACAGCTGCGCCGGTCGCGGATCCCGCTCGATTTCACGGGCGATCGCCTCGGCGATCCGATCGGCGAGTTCGTCGAACACGAGGAGCGGTTCGTGCGCACGGTGCGCCTTGCCCGGAGGACAGACCGCGACGACGTCGGCGTGGCCGTCGAGCAGCGGCTGCCAGTCGAGGTAGGTACGCGGGTCTCCCCCGGCGTAGGGGAAACAGAAGACCCTGGCGGGGCGATCACCGCCGCGGGTGAGGAACCAGTCGGGCACCGGGTGTCTCCTCTCGAGTCACAGCGCGAAGGATTCGGTGGACGAGGCGGCCGGGTCGCCGGGGCGCACGTGCAGTTCCCCGCGATCCGGGCGGAGCACCACCGCGGCGACAGTCCGGTCACGACGGATGTCGCCGTCGCCCGCGACGCGCACAGGATCGCGGGACAGCAACGCGAAATGGTCCTCTGTGGACGCTCGCGTCGGCAGTGCGGCCAGCCGCTCGACGCAGGCGTCGAGCCGTCGGACGGAGAAGTTGCGCGCGAAGACGGTCAGCTCGTCCCGCGGGGCGAGGTCCGGATGCAGGAAATGGTTGGTGTGCGCCACTTCCGCTCCCGCGCCCACCCGAACGTCGTCGTCGGCGATCTCCACCCACGCGGCTGTTTCCTTGTCGCACAGGGTCAGCGACCGTGAACTGGCGAGCCGCAGGTCACGCACGGCGTCAAGGGCCTCCGTGACACTGTCGCAGGTGTCCAGTAGATGCCGGATCGCGAGGTAGGGCGACGGCCCGTGCCGCCATTTCCCCGCCAGCACCAGATTCAGCCCGACAGCGAGCCCGGCGCTGTTGACCCCGAGATAGCCGAGCAGACCGCCGAAACTGAGCACCAGCGATCGCCGCGGTCCCGCCCGGACGTCGAGCACCGCGATGTGGTCGTCGAGATCGCCGTTGAGGTCGACCGTCTGCGCGAGCACCGGTTCGGCTCCTGTCCGGGCGTACGTCGTGCAGTCGCCCATCGTCGGCAGCTTCCGGTAGCCGAGCACCTCACGGCGCATCTGCAGCAGCACCGCTTCGTCGTGGGAGATGCCGGCGCCTTCCGCCAGGCCGCGGATCTCCTCTCCCAGGTCCGGGAGCTGAGCGTCGATCGCGCGGGCGTACTCGATGAGGTCCGGGCGTAAAGCATCGAGGTTCAGAGGGTCGGGTGAGAGCGCGTTGAGCCGGGCGAACCGGTCGCCGAGGAAGGCCTGTAGTTCCTTCCTCAGTGCCTCGCCGTGGGCGCGGCCGCGGGTGTGAGGGTCACCGTGGGCACGGACCAAAGGGACGGTCACGAGCCACGCTCCTTGCCCTTCTTGCCCGCCAGCAGGGTGGCCGCCACCTCGGGCCATTCGCCGCGCAGAACGCTGTAGTAGACCGCGTCGCGGCGCCGATTGCCCGGCATGGGGTTGAAGCTGCGCAGAATGCCCTCCTCGACAGCGCCGATGTTGCGCAGTCCCTGGCGGGCCTGTTCGTTCAGCGCGTCGGTCTTGAACTCGACCCGCTCGGCGCCCAGCCGTTCGAAGGCTTCGCGCAGCATGAGGTATTTGGCCCAGTGGTTGACACCCTTGCCGTGGAACTTCGTCCCCAGCCAGGACCAGCCGATCTCGAGCCGCCCCGCGTCCTGGTTGATGCTGCAGAAGCTCATGCTGCCCGCGATCAACCCGGACGTCCGCTCGGTGATCACGTACACGACCCGCTCGCCGTTGGCCTGGTCGGCGACGGCGGCGTCGAAGAAGGCGTCGAACTGGTCGTCGGTCTCGATGAGCTGGACGAAATAGCGCCAGATCGCCGGATCCAGTGCCTGCGTGCGCAGCGGTTCGCGATCGGTCTCGGCGATCGGCCGCAGCAGCACGTGCTCGTCGGACAGTTCGACGCGGGCGGCGTCCGCCCAGCGCGGCCCGGTCATCCGGCCACCGCCCCGGCGAGCGCGTCGGTGACGTCGCGGAGGGTCTTCATGGCGGCCACGTCCGGCTCGGTGAACGTCTCCAGCGCGACCCCGGTGTCGTCACAGGCGGACATCAGGAACATCACCTTCTGCATCGAGGTCAGCCCGTAGCCGTCGGCGAGATCACGGTCCGGGTCGAAGTCGGCGGGGTCGACCGGTTTGCTCAGCACGCGGGACAGGTTGTCCCGCACCGCGTCGTCGATGGTGGACAGGTCAGCAGACATGCACGCTCCCTTGGTCGTCGTGGATCTCGTCGTGATAGCGATCGGCGATACGCGACCGCAGGGGTTTGAACTGCGAGGTGAGCAGTCCGTTGGCGGAGCTGAACGGTTCGTCGGCGACGACCACCTTGCGGATCTGCTCGTCGGCGCCGAACGCCGCGTTGGTGCGGGTGAGCTGTTCGGTGATGGCCGCTTCGTCGGCGGGCCGCGAAGCCGGGGACACCACCGCCACCAGATAGCTCTGGGCAGGGCAGAACAGCACGCATTCGGCGATGGCGGGACTGGTGCGCATATGGTCTTCGACCGGGCGCACCACCACCTTCCGGCCGTTTTCGAGCACGATCACGTCGTCGGCCCGCCCCTTGATGTAGAGGAAGCCGTCGTCGTCCACTTCCCCCAGATCGCCGGTGCGAACCAGGTCAGGCTCGGGAAACACCCGTTCGGACGCGCCGGGCGGCGCGAACTCGTAGCGGTCGCACACCGGGAACCGGCTGCGGACGCTCACGACGCCGTCGTCGCCGATCAGGACTTCTTTGTGCGGGAGCACCTTTCCGACACTCCCCTGGCGATGCGCGCCGGGGTGGTTCTTGGTCACGACGCAGGTCTCGTTGAGCCCATAGCCTTCGTAGATGGGCAGTCCCGCGTCGGTGAAGAACCGCAGGACGTCTTCGGCCGCCGGCGCGGAGCCGGTCCACAGGTAGCGGACGCGGTCACCGAACACCCGGCGGGCGCCTTGGGCCAGCGCCTCCGACGGCGGGGTCTCCGGGCCCGTCCTGGCGACCTGGCGCTCGATGAAGGCCTTGGCGGTGGCGAAGAACCCCGGCACTCCCATCACCACGGTGGGCGCGACCCGCCGCAGCGTGGGGAAGGCGGCCTCATAGGTACTCAGAGTGACGTCGTGTCCGTGGCGGAACGCCGAGTAGACCCAGTACCGCTGTTGCAGGACCGCAAGCGGCAGGAAGACGAACAGGTCGTCGTCGGTGCCGTGCCGGAAGATCTCCTGCACGGCGGCGATCCCGGCGTCGATGCTGCCGACCGACGCGGTCATGCCCTTGGGCTCGCCGGTGCTGCCGGACGTGAGCTTCAGGGTCGTGACGTCCTTCGGCTCATAGCGCACCGGCTTGGGCGCGACGGCGTCCCGGTCCGCGGCCAGGGCCCGGACGTCCGTCAGCGGATGGACCCGGTCGCCGTCCCCGTCGGCGAAGAGCACCGCCAGGCCGTACCGGACGGCCAGCGCCGGATCGGCGTCGAACTTCGCCGGGTCGAACCCCACGGTCACCGCTCCGACGCGCAGGGCGGCGAGGTCCAGCAGTACCCACTCCAGGCAGTTGGGCGCGAGCACGCCGACGCGGTCGCCGCGCCGGACACCGAGGTCGGTGAGGGCGCGGGCGACCCGGCCCGCCATCTCGTACACCTCGCGCAGCTCGAACTCCTCGGTCTTGTCGAGCCTCGCGACCCGCAATCGGTGACCGGGTTCGGGCGGGGCCGCGATGATGGCGTTGAGCAGCCCGTCCGGGATCCTGGTTTCGAGGGTGGTCATCAGCGGACTCCCTTCCTCCTCGGCGCGGCGGCGATCATCGCGGCCATGCGGCGCACGGTGTCCAGTTCGGGCAACCGGTCCAAGGTGAAGCCGACGCCGAACCGTTTCCGGACACCGGCGAGGATCCGGGCCGCGACCAGCGAGTCGCCGCCGAGATCGAACAGGGTCGTGGTGGCGGCGGGTACGCCGGCCTTGAGCACTTCCGCCCACAGGAGCGCGACCTCGTGCTCCAGTTCGGTGTCCGGTGGCGCCTCAGCGGCGGCCGCCTGGCCGGGCTTGTGTTCCTGTAGCTTCGCGCGGTCGACCTTTCCGTTGCGGGTCAGGGGAAACGCGTCATGCCAATAGACCCCGGAGGGCACCATGTACCGCGGCAGCACCTCGCGCAGCCGCGCACCGAGGTCGTGGGCGGTGGGCCGCTCGTCCCCGGTGGGCACGAGATGCGCGACGAGGCGGTCTCCCCGCCCGGTGGACTCGCGGGCCACCACTGCCCGGCGGACCTCGTCCAGTGCGACCAGCCGGGTCTCGACCTCGCCCGCCTCGATGCGGTAGCCGTTGACCTTGATCTGGAAGTCCGTACGGCCGAGGATCTCGATCTCACCGGTGGGCAGCCAGCGGCCCAGGTCACCGGTGCGGTAGATCCGTTCGCCGCGGACGGGGTCGTCGGCGAACCGCTCGGCGGTCCGCTCCTCGTCGTTCCAGTAGCCGCGCGCCAGGCCGGTACCCGCCGCGCAGATCTCGCCGGTGACCCAGTCCGGCAGGTCACGGCCCGCCGCGTCGAGCACGTAGGCCCGGTTGTTGGCGTTGGGCCTGCCGTAGGGGATCGACTCCGAGCCGTCCTCGTCGGTGCCGACCGGATGCGAGATGTTCCAGATGGTCGTCTCGGTCGGCCCGCCGAGCGAGATCACGTCCAGTCCGGGAAGCGCTGCCCGCAGCGCGGCCGGGAGTGCCGGGGGCAGCCGGTCGCCGCTCATCATGACCAGCCGCAGCGTCTTCAGCGCCTCGGCGCCGTCGGCCTCGGCTTGTTCGAGCAGCAGCCCCACGATGGCGGGGACCGAATTCCACACGGTCACGCCCGTCCGGCCGCACAACCGCAGCCAGTGCCCCGGATCGGCCGCCTGATCGGCGTCCGGCAGCACGATGGCCGCCCCTGCCGACAGCGCGCCGAACACGTCGTAGACCGACAAATCGAACGAGAACATGCTGATGCCGAAGAACCGGTCACCGGGTCCGACGTCGAACCGGCCGTTGCAGTCGGCGACGACGTTGGCGACCGCGCCGTGGGTGGCCATGACGCCCTTGGGCCCGCCGGTGGTGCCGGAGGTGTAGAGCACGTAGGCCAGGTCGTCCGGATGGGCGTCGGCCAGCGGCTCCACGGGCCGCACGGATTCGGCGGGACGGGTGAGGTCCAGCTCCAGCACGGCGCGCTCGTCATCGGTGTGGCCGGCGTTGGTGAGGACGAACCTGGTGCCGCCGTCGGCGAGCATGAGCGCACGTCGTTCCCGGGGCAGCCCGGCGTCGACCGGCAGGTACGCACCGCCGGCGAGCACGACGGCGAGGATCCCGGCGACATGCTCGGGCCCGCGGGTCATCACCAGTCCGACCGGCTCGTCCCGACGTACCCCCCGGTCCCGCAGCCAGCGCGCCGCCCGCTGGACATGGGCGAGCAGCTCGCGATAGCTGATCCCGGCCGTTCCGGTGATCACCGCGGGGGCGTCCGGAGTGGACTCGGCCTGCGCCAGGAAGCGTTGCGGTAGAACAGGATCGGGGATCTCGGTCACGGTCTCGTTGGCTTCCGCGCGGCGGGCGCGCTGGTCGTCCGGGCGCAGGTCGAAGATCCGCCGTGACCAGGCGTCAGGTCCGAGCAGTTCACCGAGCAGCCGCCGGCACCCGTCGACGACGGAGTCGACCAGTCCTTCGGGGAACAGTTCGTCGACACTGTCGAACTGCACCACGAGCCCGCCGTGCTGCTCGTAGGGTGACACGTCCAGCCACACCTGCGGGGTCTGGCTCTCGGTGTACACCTCCGGGCCGAACAACTCCATCGCCGAACCGTCGGCGCCGTCGTAGCCGATGGCGCTGTTGAAGGTGTAGGGCATCCGGGCGTCCGTGCCGCCCCTCCTGGCCAGTTCGCGCAGGACGTCGATGCCGGAGAAGTGCCGGTTGTCCAGCGATTCGCGCAGCGACGCCTGAATCGCGCGGGCCCGGTCGGCGAACGCCGCGCCGGCGTCCGGTTCCACCAGCACCAGCATGGTCTCGCCGAAGTTCCCCAGCGCGGTGTGGATCCGCGGGTGGATCGGTGGCCGGTTGGCCACGGTGGTGTTCAGCGTGAACCGATCCCCCGCGCCCCAGCAGGCCAGCACTTCACTGTAGACGGCCACCAGCAAGCCGGACGGTGTCAGCCCGTATCCGGCGGCCAGCTCCTTCAGCGAAGTCCATTGTGGACGATCAAGGCGGGCGAATCGCGTGGTGAACCGGGGTTCGGTGATCGAAGACGGACTGGTGCGCAGCGGCAGATCCGGATGTGGTGCGAGGTCGTCCAGGCGCGCCAGCCAGTACTCACGTGACCGCTTCGCCGGTGCGCGGTGGCGGGCTCGTTCCTGGGCGGAGACGAAGTCGGCGAACGCCGCTTCCTCCCCCGCCTCCGCGGGCTCGCCCAGGTACTCGGCGTGCCACTGCCGGAAGAACAGGAAGATGCTGATCGCGTCGAGGATCAGGCCGTCGTGGTCGACATGCAGCAGCATCTCCTCGTCGGAGAGCCGGGTGACCGCGACGGCCAGCAACGGCGCCTCGTCGGCGGGCAGGCTGCGGTGAGCCCGCTCGGCACGCACCGCTTCCCGATGCTCGTCCTGCTCCTCGGCGGGTTTGCCGCGCAGGTCGTACCGGAGGATCCGGACGGGCACGGAACGCTGCTCGATCTGGGTCCCGTCTTCGGTGAACCGGGTGCGCAGGATGCCGTGTCGCGCCACCACCGTGTTCAACGCGCGTTCCAGCCCGTCGATGTCCCAGCAGCCGCAGATCTCGTGGTAGACGTGACTGGCGGAGCCGATTTCCACCTGCTGGTCGCGGCCGATCAGGTAGCCGCGTTGCAACGCCGTCAGCGGCGCGCCGGGCGGGGTGTCCAGATACCCGACGAGTCCGGCCTTGTGCGCCTTGATCTTCGCGATCAGATCGGCGTCCATCCGCTCACGCGGGCCCTGCAGTTTCAGGTCGGTCCCCGAGAGGCTCACGGTGAGCCCCCGCGAGCGCAGTTCCCGCACCACCTGGGCTGGGGTTTCCTGTTCGGTCGTCGTCATCGGCCCACCTCCGCGTGCTCGCGCACCACGTCTTCGGGCAGGTCTTTCGCCAGTGTGTCGGCGAGCCCGGCGACGTCGCCGCCGTTGAGCAGCGTCTCCAAGGGGACGTCGGCGTCCAGCCGGTCGGTCAACTGGTACTGCAGCGCGACGGCCTGCATGGACTGCATGCCCAGCTCGGTCAGGGAAAGATGCGCCACCGGCTCGTCGGCGGGCAGCCTGAGCACCTCGCGGACCACGCCGGACAGCCAGGGAAGCAGCGGTGATCCGGCGGCGCTTTCCCGTTTCGCGCCGAAGAAGACACGCCCGGCGAGGGTGACGGCGGTTCCCGCCGGCACCAGTTCCACGGTGTGCGGCCAGGTGCGTTCCGCGGGCAGCCCCAGTGCGTCCGCCAGGATGCTCGCGAACCGCGGCATGACCGGCGTGCCGCACGTGGCCAGTAACCGGGCTGCGGCCAGCTCCAGCGCGAGGGCGGTGCGTGCCTCGTCGGCCCAGTCCTCGACGTGCGCGGCGGCCGACTCCGTGGCCGCGAACGCGCGGGTGTCCTCGACCAGGCCCAGCAGTTCGGCGGCGGCGGAGTTCAGGGAGAACCCGTCGGCGCCCAGCGACCGGGTCAGCGCGGCCAGCCGCTCGGTGAGCCGGGCCAGGAACGCGGTGTGCTCCGGGGTCCAGACACCGGCGTCGGGAACCTCGCCGCCGTGAACGCGGGCGAGTCGCTCTCCCAGGTCCGCGAGCCAGCCCTGCCATCGGGCTTCGAGCGTGTCACGGACGAACGCGTCGAACGTGTCGGGGTCGAAGTTGGTGCGCCTGCCCTCCGGGCGGGTCAGCGCCAGGTAGAGCCGGTACGCGTCAGCGGTCTCCGGGCCGAGCACGTCACGACCCCAGACCGCGTGGCGGCGGCTGGTGGAGAACTTGCTTTCCTGAAGCAGATAGAACTCGTTGATGTGGTAGTCGATGTCGGGCGCCCAGTCCGGATGCGCCGCCCGATAGAGCGCCGGCACGACGATCGGGTGGAAGAAGCTCCCGTCGGCGCCGAGGAAGTGCACGATCTTCCAGTCGGCGTCCGGCTCGTCGGCGCGCCATTCCTCGCCGGTGCGCGCTCCGAGCGCGCCGACACCGTGCAAGATGCTGTAGGCGTAGTCGATCCACGACCAGATCACCTGTCCATCCACTTCGGACTCGGCGGGGGTCAGGCCCCAGTCGGCGGGATGGGTCAGCGGGACTTCGACCGGGCCGCGCGACAGGACCCGTGCGGCCAGTTCCTTCACCGACGACGGCACCCGTCCCGTGCGGTGGTGGTCGCGGATGTGATCGGCGAGTTCGTGCAGGGACAGCTGATAACGGCGCACGGTGCCGCGCCGGGGTGCGGTACCGGACTCCGCCGAGACCGGGTCTCCCAGGTCGGCGACCGAGTTGGGTTCCTTGCAGCCCTCGCAGATGTTGCCGCCGGTGGTCTCCCCGCAAGACGGGCAGCTGCCGCTGACTCCGGATTCGAAGAGATACCTGCCGGATTCCGGGTCGAACAGCGCGTCGGCCTCGGCCAGCCGGACGGGATCGGACGTGATCAGCTTGCCGAAGAAGCCGCGCAGGCCACCCGGGTAGGTGTCTTCGGCGCTGGTCGCGGTGAACTGGTGGACCTCGATGTCCATGGCCGCGAGGGTTTCGCGGATCCGCCCGCTGTAGTGCGCCGCGGTGTCCAGAGCGGAGCGGCCTTCCTTGGCCCCGGCCGCCTCGACGTAGTTCTGGTAATCGTCGCTGCCGCAGAGGTGCCAGGCCCGCACCCCGTTCATCCGCTGGAACCGGGTGTAGGCGTCGGCGGCGAAGAACGGCCCGGCCAGATGCCCCAGATGCAGGTCGCCGTTGGGGGTGGGCGCGGACGAGAACACGAAGACCGGGCGCTCCCCGAAACGGCGGCGCACCGAACGCCCGGCGGCGGCGCTCGCACGGACGGTGTCGCGCCAGAAGAACGACGCCAGCACGAGATCGGTTTCGCCGGTGTTGGTGACGTAGTGGGTTTCGAACGGGTCGAAGCGCACGACGGCTCCGGCCTCGATCCGGTGTTCGGCACCATCGACGACGAGGTCACCTCCGCCGGCGACCAGCACCCATACCTCGGTCTCGTCGTGTTGATGGGTCAGCGACCGCACGCCCGGGGCCACCCGGCCCCAGGACGCGCCCACGCCCAGGTCACCGGTGGCGCCCGGATCCAGTGCGGCGACGTCGATGCCGAACGCGCGGCTCAGCCCTTCGCCGGTGAACGTACTGATGTCCACGATCAACTTCCTCCCGATTCGAGCAGGTCGGCGACACGTGCGGCGATGGCGGGCGCGAGCCGGTAGCCGGAGCCGTTCGCCGCGCCGGCGAACACGATCCGCCCGTTGCCGAGTGCGCGTACCAAGGGTTCCCCGGTGCCGCTGTAGGCGTCGCAGAAGACCCGGCCGGAGAGGCGGTCCACCGCCATCCCCGGGATGTGACGCCGCAGGATCTGCCGCGCGTCGTCCAGGTGCCGCCCGGTCAGCCCGGCCGACGGCGTGTCCGGGTCGACGTCCCATTCCGGACAGGTGTAGCTGAACAGCCAGTGCCCGCGGCCGGGCAACGGCAACAGGAAGGCGTCCTCTCGTTCGAAGATCACCGCCGCGTCGGCCGGGCCCGGCCGCCCGCCGACGTGCAGCGCGACGATCTTCTTCACCCTGGCAGCCAAGGGAGCGACCAGGGATCGCCACGCGGGAGCTCCCAGCCACGGGCCGGGCGCGAGCACGACCCGGCCCGCGGTCAGTTCCTCACCGGTGCCCAGCCGCAGCCCTACTCCGTCCACGTCCTCGGACACCGCCTCGACCCGGACTGCCTCGCGGACCTCGATCTCGGTGCGCAGAACGGCGGTCACGGCGCGGGTCACGGCGCCCACGTCGGCGTACTGGGCGCCCTGGACGGACCAGGTGGCCGACCCCGCCGGAGGGCGTACCCCGTCCGGCAGGTCATCGGCGGCGGTGAGGGCGGCTTCGGGCAGGTAGTCCGAGCGCAGACGCGGCTCGTCGGCGGCGGTGCCCACCACGCGCATGGCCACGGGGTGGATCGGCAGTCCGGGGTGGCTCCGGAGCAACTCGGTGTAGTACCGCTGGCTGAAGCGAGCCATCTCGCGCACCGCCGGGGTGGCGCCACGGGGGGTGTGCAACCCCGCCGACCGCAGCGAGGCGCCGCCGCCGACCAGATCGCGGTCGATCAGCACGACCGAGGCGTCCGGTGCCCGGCGCGCGATCTCGCGAGCGGTGAGGCAGCCGATGATGCCCCCGCCGAGCACGGCGATGTCCGTCCTGGCCGGGGCACTCCGCGGCGAGACGCCGGAGATCCCTGGCGCTGCCACCGCGCTCACGCCTGGTCCAGCAGGTCGGTGGTGTGTTTGCCCGCCCAGTCGATGAACGGTTCCCGTTGTTCGTTGGAGTGCACCCCGAGCAGCCGGTCCCTGATCCGCTGACTTCGCCAGGCGACCAGGCTCAGGTTCGGATCGGCCAGGCCGCGTTGGTCGCGGACCCCGTTCTGCAGGAACACGGAGCGGTCGCGGGGGCCGTCCCAGCGGATCGCGAAGTCCTTGTCCACGTTGTATTCCTCGCCTTCGCGGGCGAGCTTGTCCTCCAACGGCGACAGGAAGTCCGCCGTCGCCGGGCGATAGCCGGTGGCCCAGACGACGAAGTCGGACTCGACGTGCTCGATCAGGCCGGGGTCGTCGTTTCCCTCGACCGTCAGGTCCCACGCGTCGTGATCGGCAGTCACGCCGGTGACGGTCCGGTTGGGCAAGAGGGCGAAGAGGTCGTCGGCGCCGTCGACGAATCGGCGCGCGTAGCAACGCTGGTAGATCTCCCGCAGGGTGGATTCGGAAATCCCGTCGCTGGTCAGCACGTTCTGCGCGTTGAGCGCCACCCGGGCAGGCCGGTCGAGGTCGAAGAAGTAGTCGGAATAGCTGGGGACGAAGTACTCGTTCGTGAAAGGCGTGTCGTCGATCGGGAAATAGTTGTGCCGCCGCGAAATCCAGATGACGCGGCGGGGAAGTCGTTCGATCGGGCGGGAAATCAGGTCGAGGAAGACTTCGGCGCCGGACTGCCCGCCACCGACCACCGCGACCCGTTTGCCCGCGAAGTCCCGATCACGCGAGACGAAATCGCTCACGTGGAACTGCGTTCCGCCCAGTTTTCCGCGAGCCGGTTCGGGCACCCATGGCCGGGTGCCGATCCCCACCACGACGTTGTCCGCTGTGGCCGTCCGCCTACTGGTGCGCACGACGAAAGACGTCCCGTCGAAATCGACCTCACGGACTTCTTCACCGAAGCGGACATTCGTGTTGCCCTGACTCGCCCATTCGAGGTAGTTGCGGAACTCCTGTCGTGGCACAGCGTCGAACTGGGCGTTGATGAAGTGGTAGATCCTGCCCTGATCGTGCAGATAGGACAGGAACGAGAACCGGTTGGTCGGCTCGGACATCGTGACCAGGTCTTTCAACAACGACACCTGCAGTGTCGCCCCCGGAATCTGCTGCCCGTCGTGCCAGCCGAACCGTTCCTCCCTGTCAAGGAAGAGGTTCGCGACCTCGTTCCGGTCGTGCAGCAGGGACGCCAAGCTGAGATTGGCGGGCCCTACACCGACTCCGAGACACCCGTAGTGGGCGGTCTCGTGCCGTCGCTGACGCGGCAACGGAGCGGTCACCACTCGCCTCTCCCCTCGTAGGCCAAAGCCGGCTGCCGCCTTGCGGTCGGCTCGTTCTTCTCGCACATCGGGATCCCTTCCCGTACCTCCGCCACCTGTCACGGCCATGCTCGCCCCAGGACGAATCACCCGACGGACGATCGATGCCCGCCGGTGCGATTAATCAGGACTTCAACTCGAGGACACGCCGAATTCGCCCTTTCCCCGAAATCCAGCTGAATGCGCTCATTTGAGCGACGTTCCCCAGGCCCCACCACCGCGATTAATCCATCGAGAACCAGGACCGAACACCATCGGCACCAGGCGCGCACATCCATTTCGACGCCTTCTCCGGTGTCCCCAATGACGCTAGCACGCGATTCACCGACACCGCACGCCAAGCGGTGATTTTCCGTTATTGCGCAACGGAAAACCTGCGGAAACGCCCGCTTACTGCACCGTCCGCCGCCCGCCACGCCGCCACATGGCCGACGATTGCCGCGCCCATTCCGACCACAGTCCGTCCTTTATGGACGAAAAAGCAAAACGCCCCCCGGCATTCGTCTTGCGCCGAACGTGTGAAGATACTTTCCCGGGTTGTCAGTTCCTCACAACCTGACAAGCTGGACCGGTGAGGAAAGCGGAGGAGATCATCGATAGCCTGACAGAAAACCGGATGACGACAATCACGGGACTATCACCGTCCGACCGGGCGGACGCGCTCGGCCAAGCGATCCGAGCCGCGGAAAGCGTCATCTCCGACATCACGGTGGTCACGGCAGGCCATCTCCCGGACACGTTTCCGCAGGCTGCCGCCGCGGCGCTGAACGTCGTGGAACGACCCGCCGACCCCCTGTCCGACGCGCTGCGCGCGCGGCTGCGGCAGGGCAACCCCTTGCTCGTCGTCCGAGGGGGCCGGCACGGGAACACGGACATCGCCGGGACGATCGCCGACCTGCTCCGTCATTGCCCTGCCTTGACCGTGCTCGCCGAGGCGCCGGCGCCGCTCGGTGTGCCCGGCGAACAGGTCGTCGCCCTGCCCTCGGCACCCGCTCCTTTCGACGCGGAGAAAGTCGCGCGGGTGGCGAGGTTCTCACTCCACCGCCGTACTTTCGACACCCGGATGGCCGCGGCGCTGGCCGGGATCACCCCGGAAGGCGCCGAAACCATCCTGACCAGGCTCGCGAGGGAAGGCCTGATCCAGCGGGACGAGGACGGCTGGCGTCTCCCGCCGGATGTCGTGGAACTCCTCCCCCGACCGGAGAGCGACGCCCTGGAGCGGCGCATCCGCTGGGCTTCCCGGGAAGTCGCCGAGCTCCGCACCCTCGTCGAAACCGGCGGCGCCTGGCGTGATCGCTTCGACTTCGTCGCCGACGATCTCCGGGCCACGGTGCGCGACCGGACCGGACCGGACTCGGACGTCCGTCAGCACGACATCGCCCGCACACTGGCCGGACTTCTCTACGCGCGGCAACTGCTCGCCGAAGCGCGCATCACCTTCGAACTGGCGGCGACGCTGGCACCCGACGACCGCGCCGCGGCCCGTGACCTGCGCTCGGCCGCCGACGTCGCCATGGCCGAGCACCGGGGCGAGCCGGCGTTCGCGCTGCTCCAGCAGGCCGCGGAACGCGCGGGGCGGGGCGGGGACGAGGCGGGGGCGGCGATCGCTCTCGCGTACGCGGTCTGCGTCGGGAACCGGTTTCCCGCCACGTTCACCGACCTGGTCCCGCATGAACGACTCGTCGAGCTGATGATCGAGGCCGAACGATTCGCGCCGGAGCATGACCCTGTCGCCGAGGCCTATCTCGCGGCCGCGCGTGCCTGGAACGCCACCGGCGAGAAGACCACACCCGACCTGGACCTGACCTCGATCGCGCTGGACGCCGCACGTGTCACCGATCAGCCGGTGCTGATCTCGGCCGCGCTGGACGCGGTGGCCAGTGCCGACGGCGCCGCCGGCCGCTTCGCGCGCGCGCACCGTTCATGCGGGGAACGGCTGTCACTTCTGGAAAAGCTTCCCAGGCACGAGCCGAACATCGGTGTCGAGATCGTCGACACGCTGCACGTGGTACCGCTGGTCGCGCTCGCGGCCGGGAGACTTCCGGAGGCGGTACTCGCGGCCGAGGCGTCCTGGAAGGATCCCTTTCGAGGTCTCTACATGCGGGCAGGCAAGTTCGTCGTCCCGCTGCTCCTCACCGGTCACCTCGACAAAGCTCTGGAATACGCGGAGATCTCCTGGGACTCCTGGCAGCGCCTCGACAGGCCACCCGCGCGCTGGATGGCCCCCGCCGCCCTGGCGGCGGGTATGGCGCACGCCCTTCGCGGAAACGTCCCCGAGTACGACGCTTGGGCCGCGCGGGCGCTGATGTTGTCGGAACCCGGTGTGCACAGCGGACTCAGGGAAAGTTTCGAGGCCTTCGTCCTCCCCCGGGTCGCTTTGCATCAGGGCGACGCCGAAATCGCGGTGTCCACATCGCTGACACCGAAGAGCGGCTGGTACGACAGCGCCCACCAGTTCTACGACGCCTATGCCTGGGCCGTCGCCGCGGAAAGCGCGGTCGTCGCGGGCGATCCCCGGGCCGGGGATTTGCTGGCAGCCGCGGAACCCGCCGCGGCGGAGAACCTCTGGGCGGCGGCGTGCCTCGCCCGCGCCCGCGGCAGAATGCACGACGACCGCGCGGCGCTGGAGGAGGCCATCAACGGCTGGCAGGCGATCGGTGCCCGTTTCGAACTGGCCTGCACCCTCGGCCTGCTCCCGGATCGGCGGGACGAAGCCGCCTCGCGGCTGGCCGCGCTGGGCTGCCGACTCCCCGTCTCGCCGTTATGATCGAAAACCGGGCCGCGAGCGCGGCCGGAGCCAGGATGTCGGAGCGCGACGAGAAACGACGGCCCCGGAAGGGCGCGAGGGGACCGAAGCCGGACATGGCCATCACACGCCAGGAAACCGACTACCGAGCGCTCGCCGCGGCAGGCATCACGATCGTTCTGTGGGCGTCGGCGTTCGTGGTGATCCGAGACGCCGGAGAACACATCTCCGCGGGAGCGCTCGCCTTGGGCAGGCTCGCGACCGGAGCGCTGGTGCTGGGCGCGTTCCTGGTGGTACGCAAGCAAGGCATCCCGCCCAGAGCGGCATGGCCGGGAATCCTGGTCTCGGGGGTGGCGTGGTTCGGCGTGTACATGGTCGCGCTGAACGCCGGTGAACAACGCATCGACGCGGGTACCGCCTCACTCGTGATCAACCTGGGCCCCATCCTGATGGCGGCGCTGGGAGGCTGGCTGCTCAAGGAGGGTTTCCCGCCACAGCTGATGGTCGGCCTGGCCTTGGGTTTCGCCGGCGCGGTCCTGGTCGGCTTCGCCTCCTCCGGCGGCGGAAGCGCGAGTCTGATCGGTGTACTGCTGTGCGGTCTCGCCGCGGTGGGCAGCGCCGTCGGCGTGATCGCTCAGAAACCGGCACTGCGGTCCGCGACGGCCTTGCAGGTGACGCTCTTCGGCAACGCGATCGGCGCACTGGTGTGCCTGCCTTTCGCCGGATCGCTGATCCAGGAAGTGGCGGCGGCTCCCCCGAGCGCTCTTCTGGAGATCGTTTATCTGGGCGTGTTCCCGACCGCCCTGGCCTTCTCCACCTGGGCCTACGCGCTCTCCCGGACAACGGCCGGGAAACTGGGCGCCACGACCTACCTGGTCCCGGTACTGGTAGTCCTCATGAGCTGGGTCGTGCTCGACGAGATCCCCGCGGCTTTGTCGTTCGCCGGTGGCGCGCTGTGCCTGATCGGCGTGGCGGTGTCCCGGCGCACACCCCGAGAAAAGGTGGGAGAAAAGTGACCGTGGAAGAGGTTTCTGTCGACGGCTTCGAACGGGTCGTCATCGACCGGGACCCAGCCGGCGAAGCACGCTCGATCATCGCGGTGCACGACACCCGCCTCGGTCCTGCACTCGGCGGCGTACGGATGCGCCCGTACCCGAACGAGAGCGATGCCGTCTCGGAATGCCTCGCGCTCGCACAGGCGATGACGGTGAAAGCCGCCGCGGCCGGACTGGACCTCGGTGGCGGCTGGAGCATCATTCCCGCGGACACTTCCGACAAGACACCGGAACGGCTGCTGGCCCACGGACGGGCGATCGCCACGTTCGACGGCCGGTTCATCCCGGTGAACGACGTGGGCACCGACCAAGCCGACCTGCGAGAGATCGGCAAGGTGACTTCGCCGGTATGCGCGCAGGACGATCCGTCACCCTGGACCGCGCTGGGCGTCGCGGCCGGCATCAAGGCCTGCGCCGAGTTTTCCGGCCGCACCGACCTGAAAGGCGCACGAATCGGAGTGCAAGGTGCCGGGCATGTGGGCAGCGCGCTGGTACGACTGCTCGTCCGGGAAGGCGCGGATGTCACAGTGAGCGACGTGGAGGAGGAACGCGCCGTCTCGCTCGCCGCCGAGACCGGTGCGACGGTGGTCGACCCCGACACCTTGCCCACGAGCGAGCTGGACGTTTTCGCGCCTTGCGCACTGGGCGGAGTGGTCACACCGGACGTGGTGCCCGCGCTTCGTTGCCGGATCATCGCCGGCGGCGCCAACAACGTCCTGGCCGTCCCGGAACTCGCGGACGAACTGCGGAAACGGCACATCATCTACGCACCGGATTTCTGTGTGAACTCGGGCGGCGTGATCTTCCTTCAGGCCCAGCTTCGGGGCCATAGTGAGGAAACGGCACGAGACCAGGTTCAGGGAGTCGGCACGACGATCTCCGCACTGCTCGCGCACGCGGAAACCAACAAAGTCACGACGAACCAGGCCGCGAACGATCTCGCTCGAACCCGGCTCGAATCCTCCTGATCGCTTACCGGCCAGACCGGGGCTGAAGCCGCCCTTGGCGAAGTGACCTTACGCGACTCCCGCGACCTCGTCGCCGTCGAGAGCGAAGACGACCGGAGTTCGCGCCTGGTCACGTACCCAGGCTGTCAGGTCAGCGGTCAGGCAGCCGTGGCCTTCCGGGAATGCCTCGGGTCGCAACCGTTCGACGGCCACGTCCGACAGTAGTTCCTGTCGCCGGTAGTTCGTCGACGGTGCAACTCCGGCCCTGGCCGCGACCGAAAGCACGGTCAGGGCATCCCGACCGGCTTCCGCCATCAGGTCGCGTACGGCTTCGTGCACCGATTCCTGGCGCCGGGCGCTGCGCCCACCAGGGTGCGCCTTCAGTTTTCGACTCACTGAACCGCTTAGAGCAAATACTCCAGCAGCACTTTGTGATTATGGGCGGGTGGTCTGTCAAGCTTGTGTTGACTGATGAGGATCTTGCTGTCTGGATCGCCGGGCTGGATGACCTGTTCGCGCGGGTCGCGGGTCGTTTCACCCCGGTCGAGCCGCGACGCCGGGCTCGTGCGTACGTACGTGGCCTGTTGGCGCCGTTGGCGGGGAAGAACGGCTGGACCTTGGCCGAAACCGGGCCTGGTCCCACTGGCACAGACGCCACACGCCGGCAACGGGACGAGCGACTCCCGGTCCCGCAGGAACAAGACCAGCCAGGCCACACCGAGGACGGCGAGGACCAGTTCGAGCAGCAACATCAGCTTCCGGGTCACGCCGTCATCGTCTCCCAGCATGACACCGACGGCGAACGCACGGGAACCGGTTTGAGGATTCAGCGCCGGTGGCTGAAGCGGTCCGAGATCCGGTCGAGAGCCCACGCGGCCCGCAAGGATGGCGCGCTGAGTGCGATCGAGGGCAGCCGCGGCGGCCGCGGCTGCCACACAGCGCGCAAATCGTCGTGCGGATCGTCACCGGCCAGGCGGTCGGCCAGCAGCGTGCCGAGATAGGGCGACTGAGCGAGACCGTGGCCGTTGCAGCTGACGGCATAGAAGACGTTCTTGACCACTTCTCCGGCGACCGGGAGGAACGACGTGATCGCGACCCACCCGCCCCATGTCCGTCGCGGGGCGACGTAGCGCAGGGACGGGAACCGTTCGTGGAAGCCGCGGACGAGGTCCGCTACCACTGCGCGGCCGGGCTCTCGGGCGCCTAGCGCTCTCGGCGCTGCTTCGAGCCGGCGGGTGCCGAACAGGAGGGTGCCGCGTGCGGTGCGCCGGTAGTTCTCGAGAATCGTGTGCGGGGTGACAATGCCGGCCCGGGACGTCCAGCCGATCGCTTCCAGCCGGCCGGGGTCGACAGGTTCGGTCTCGACGACGCTGGTCCACACGGGCACAACACCGCGCGGGGCGATCGCCAGGTCGCGGGTGTGGGCGTTGGTGGCGAGCACGACGCGGTCCGCGTGGACGCGGCCGCCGGGAACGGTGAGCACGACCTTCGCGCCATCTGGCTCGACAGCTCGCACAGTCGTGCGTTCGAACACCCTCGCGCCCGACGCCAGCACCGCGTCACGCAATCCGGACGCGAGTTTTCCCGGGTTCAGCAGTCCCCCGCCGCGCAAATGGGTTCCGCCCAGGAAAGTGTCGGGCAAGCCGAATTCGGGGCCCTCGACGAATTCGACGTCGGCGCCTGCGTCGCGGAGGATCCGCACGCCTTTCTTCAAACGCCGGAGCTGTCCGGCGGAGACCGCGGCGTTGACGCTGCCGGTGCGGTCGTATTCACAGTCGATGCCGAGCTGATCGATCAGGTTCTCGGCGAACTGCGCCGAGGACTCCGCGTAGCGGATGAGGTTCCGCAACCGGCGCCGGTAGAGGAAGCGCAGCATCTGCGGGTCGCCGGCCAGCTCGTTCGACAGGTACCCAGCGTTGCGCGAGGCGCCGCCCCAGCCGCAGTACCCGGCTTCGAGCACGACGACGTCGGCTCCACGCTCGGCCAGCCGGAGCGCCGAAGCCATACCGACGAGGCCACCTCCGACAACAGCGACATCGCAGTGAATCCGGCCTTCAAGCGCCGGCGTGAAATCCGTGGGCCGATCACTCCATCCGGTGAACGTCGAATAGGTCACGCCGTCGGAAACCGTCGAACGCATGGTCATTCCTCTCCTCAAGTCCTTCGGGACGGAATTCGTCACGGCTGAGCGCCGACCGCGGAAGGCCCCCGGTCCGAGGCCGGTTCGGCGCCTGTCGTCACGTTGCGGTTGTGCAGGGCGCGATAGGCGAAGTAGTACGCGAACATCTGGAACCCCCAGGTGGCCAGCGCAGCGCTGTAGAAAAGCGTCCGGTGCGCGTCGTCGCCCGGGATCGGGAAGAAGTCGTACGTGATCGCGATGACGGATCCCGCGATGGTGACCAGTGCCGCGCCGACGGCCTGCTTCGTGGCGCCGATGCGCCAGAGCCGCCAGACGAAGTAGGCGAGGAAGACCGTCGTGAGCACGTTGACCACGATGAAGAACGTCGCCGGACCGATGTGCAGCTTGTCGGCGCGGAACTGCTGGAGGTACAGCCCGGCTGCGGCGGCGAGCACGAACACGCCGATATCGACCGCGACAGAGGGCTTGTACCGGTGCGTTACCCGCATCAGGCCCAGGACGAGAATGAGGGTGATGCCGACAGAGCGCGAGAAAGCGTCGAAGAAATACGCGATGCTGTACAGCGGGCTGCTTTGATCTCCGCCCAGCAAGGCCCACAGGAGAAAGTTCGAGCCCGATGTGGCGACGATCATCCATTCGAGCCCGAGTAGATAGTTTTTGTAGTGCCGGATGAACTTCACCCCGAAGCAAAAGCCGGCGAAGATCATCCAGAGATCGGCCAGCATGAAGAGCAGGTCCTGCATGTCCTTGATTCCTTTGAGTCGTGCCTTCACCTCTGCGCTGAAGGCGGAGCGGGCGGAGAGCGAGCCGGCTCGTGATCCGGCTCATAGGCTACGTCGAAGTTGGCCATCCGATCAAGTCGCTTGACCAAGACAGGGGATGACCAGGCGACCTGGCCGTCTGTCCGCTCTCCGCTGCTAGGCTTGCGTTGACTTAATCAAACGTCCAACTACGTGCACCGGGAGGATTTCGTGCCGCGGATCCCCGCAGCCCAACGGCGTAGCCACTTCATCAAGGCCGCCGTCGAGGTCATCGCGACCTACGGCATCGAAGGCGCAACGACCCGGCGGATCGCCGAGCAGGCTCAGGCGAACCTGGCGATGCTGCACTACTGCTATGACTCCAAAGAAGATCTCTTCGCCGACGTCTACGAGTTCGTGGCGGGCCGGTACCTCGATGTGATCAAGGCCAACGACTCCCAGGGTGACTTGACGGAGACGGCGCGAGCGCTGCTGCGCGGAGTCATGGAGTGCTATCTGGAATCGACCAGTTTCACCGCGGCGACGGTGGAACTCATCAGCTGGGCACGACGTCAGCACGAGGACCGCGGTATCGCGGTGTACGACAAGGCCCTCGAGAGGGTGCGTGCCGCACTGCGCGACGCCGACTCGGATCAGCCGATCGGACCGGAGGTCGTCGATGAGATCGCGTTCGTCATCGCCGCCTTGGCCGATGGTTTCGCCGCGAGCTGGCTGACCTACGGGGACCGGGCCGCGGCGTTGGGACAGATCGAGATCGCGATGTCGGTACTCGACAGCTGGCTCGCGGCCCGGCTCGGGTCCACGCCCGTGGCGTCCTGAACGGATGATGGCGTCACAAGGGCAGCCCGGGTGAATCGACGCCGACCACCCGGTCGCCGCAGAAGACGCGCACCGACTCCGCGGGCCCGTGTCCGCCGATACCAGCCGGGCCCCAGAAGCTCTGCGCCGAGTCGTCGGCGAGGTCGGCGACTTTGGCGCCGTTGACGCGGATTTCGCCTGCCAGGATGCGGGAGCCGACGTCGATCGCGCGGTCGGTGTCGGCGCCGAACACGTACGCGTCGAGCCCCGAGGGATGGGCGTTGGCGACGCGCAGCGCCTGTTCCTCGGAGTCCACGGCGTGCAGCGAGACGACCGGCCCGAACAGCTCGGCGGTGGCCTGGGAGGGATCGGCGCCGACGGCGATGGTCGGAGACAGGAAGTAGCCGTCGAGTTCGGGTAGCCGAGCAGGCCTGTGCAGGTTCGCCCCGAGGTCGTGCAGCCCTTCGATCCTGCTCCGCAGGGTCTCGAAGTGCGGGGCGTTGGAGATCGGGCCGACCTGGACGTTCTCGTCGAGCGAGTGGCCGACGACGAGCTTGGAGATCCGCTCGGTCAACGCTTCGAGGAGAGGGGCGATCAGGCTTCGGTGAGCGAGGATCTTGCCCGGACCCTCGCACCATTGACCGTTGAGCTTGGTCATGCCGTCGAGGATGCCGTCCGCGGTGACGTCGAGATCGGCGTCGTCCAGCACGAGCACCGGGTTGTTCCCGCCGAGCTCCAACTGCAGGACCTTGAAGTCTTCCGTGGCCGCCCGCGCGATGGCCCGCCCGGCGCCGGGTCCACCGGTGAACGAGACGATCTTGACGCGGGGGTCCGCGGTCAGCCTGGCGCCGACGTCGCCGCCACCGTGTACCAGTTGCAGCGCGCCGCTCGGCAGGCCGGCCTCGACGAAGCACTCGGCGATGATCCGCGCACTGCCGGGCGCGTGTTCCGAAGGTTTGAGGATGACCGGGCAACCCGCGGCGACCGCACTGGCGACCTTGGCCGCCGGGATGAAACTCGGGCCGTTCCACGGCGTGAGGATCGCGGCGGGCCCCCACGGCACCTTGTAGAGGCGGACTTCCCGGCCGCCGGCCTCCAGCGCGGTGACCCGCGGGATGGTCACCAGGTCCGCCGCCGACGCCCGGATCCTCAGGGGCAGGAAGGCCGCGACCTTGCGCGTGACGCTGATCGGCGTGCCGCTGGTCAGCGAATCCGTGCGCGCGATGTCCTCGACGCGGGTCTCGATGATGTCGGCGACGCGCTCAAGCAGGCCGGCGCGCTCCCGGCGCGCGTCCTCGTCCCAGCGTCCGACGTCGTACACGCGCTCCGCGTGCCGCAGTGCGCGTTCGACGTCGTCGGGTGCCGTCGTGACCGAGCGGTGGACGGGTTCGCGTGTATTGGGGTCGACGTTCCACGCGTCGTGGACCGTCTCGCATTCGCTCCAGGCGTCGGCGATGTAGTTCACCGGCAGCGGAATCTCGTTGCTCATCTTCACGTTTCCTTCACCCGTCAGGACTGGAGATCGACGACGACGCGGGTCACATCACCGGACTTCATCTCCTCGAAGCCCTCGTTGATCTCGCCGAAGGGGATGACGCGCGTCACCATCTCGTCGAGCAGCAGGCGTCCCTGCTGATACAGGCGCGCGAACTGCAGGATGTCCTCCCGCGCGTGACCCGAGCCCATATACGAGCCGATGAGCCGCTTCTCTTCGAAGAAGAAATCCGACGCCGGGACACTGAGTTCGGTGCCTCCTGGCGCGATCCCGACCAGGCAGGCCGTACCCGTCGGCCGCACGAGGGCCAAGGCCGTCGCCGCGGTGCGAGCCGAACCGACCGCTTCGAAGGCGTAGTCCACGCCGCCACCCAACTGGCGGTGGAGGTCCGCGACCGGGTCTCCGTCGCCACCGTTGATGACGTGGGTGGCGCCGTAGCCGCGCGCGGCCTTGAGGCGTGCGTCGTCCAGGTCGATCGCGACGATGGCCGAGGCTCCCGCGAGCCGGGCGCCCTGGATGATGGCCGATCCGACGCCGCCGCAGCCGATGACCGCCACCGTGCTGCCCGGTCGCACTCGGGCGCCGCGGAAGACGGCGCCGACACCGGTGATCACGCAGCAGGCCAGGAGGCATCCGACGTGCAAGGGAACGCCATCGGGGAGCTTTACCAGCGAGTTCTCGCGCATGAGGACATGCCGGGAAAAGGCCCCGACGTCACCGAGCCGCTCGATCGGCTCGCCGTCCGTGGTCTGGAACGCGGGCCGAGGACGCCGTCGGATCTCCGCCAGGCGGCGGCATTGAGTCGACCGCCCGGCTTCGCAGTTCGTACAGCGACCGCAGGACGGTGTCAGCGCGCCGACCACGCGGTCCCCGGGGCGCAGCCCGGACACCTGCGAGCCGACCGCCTCGACCACACCGGCCACCTCGTGGCCGACCACGACCGGTAGTGCGGTCGGCACCGTTCCGGTCATGTAGTGCAGATCGCTGTGGCACAGGCCGACGTTCGTGACCGCGACCCGCACCTCGTGCGGCTCCGGGTCGTCCACCCGGATGACGGTCAGTTCGAGCGGCGCGCCGACCGCGGTCAGCACCGCGGCTTGGGTGTCGATCATGTCGAAGTCTCCTCTTTGGATCCTCTGTCAGTGGACAAAAAACCCTCGATACCCGCGGTCAGGAGCCCGCTTTCCCACGCCTGAACGGCGGCGAGGTCTTCCCGGGCGAACGCCGCTTCGACGTCCTCTGTCAGGGGGCGCAGGAGCGCGAGGTGCAGAGCCGTCATGTTGCCTTCGGGGGTCCACTCGATGACGGTGTCGATGGCGCGATCGATCAGGACGCCGGGCTCGACGATCTCGTCGAGAAGACCGATCCGCAGCGCTTCGTCGGCCCGGATACGCGGGGAGCCGAGAACCAGGCGCGTCGCGTGGTTTCCGATGAGGCGCCGCAACAGCACACTGGACGCGTTCGAGATCGTGATGCCCCGGCAGTTCTCCGGTTGGAAGTACTCCGCCGCCGGGGTTCCGATGCGCGCGTCGCAGCACAGGGTTATCTCAGACGCTCCCCCGACCGCGAGTCCGTTCACGGCCGCGAGCACGGGCACCCGCGTCTCCAGAATCGCCCTGGTGATGTCGTGGAAACTCGCGAACGCCTCACGCATCTCGTCGTCCGTGGCCGGCGCGCTTCGGAGGTCCTCGCCCGCGGAGAAGGCTCGTCCCTCGCCGGTGAGCACGATGCCGCGCACGCGCTCCCCGGTGCCGAATTTGCGGATGGCGGCCGCCAGCCGCAGCCGGGTGGCGACGTCCAGGGCGTTGAGCTTCTCCGGCCGACGGAGCGTCAGCACCGCCACGCCCCGGACGATGCCGATGTCGAGGAATCCCCCACGCGCACGCCGTGGGCCGAGGTCGTAGGTCACGCCGGGATCGTCCGCGGCGCGGGTCTTCAGCGCCGGTTTGGAAACGCGTTCGGACGGGGTGCGGGGGAAATCGGTCACGAACTCGACGTAGCGCGGCACCTTGAAGCGCGCGAGTTCCTTGCTCGCCCGCTCGACGATCCGCTCGGCCGTCGCACGGCCGGCGGGCACGCCTACCGCCAGCTGGACGAACGCCTTGACCTCTTCGCCGAGGGTCTCGTCGGGTTCGGCGACGACGGCGGCCGAGACCACGAGATCGTCCCGCTCCAGGGCGGCTTCGACTTCGACGCTCGCGACGTTCTCGCCACCGCGCCGCACCATGTCCTTGATCCGCCCGACCAGCCGGATGCCGGTGTCCGGGTGGCGGACAACGACATCGCCGGTGTGGAGCCAGCCGTCCCGCAACACCCGCGCGGTGTCCTCCGGGCGGTTCCAGTAGCCGGTCATCATCGGTGTGCCCGCGATGGTCAGTTCACCGGCTTCACCGTCGGGCACCTCGTTCCCGTCGAGATCGACGACGCGGACCTGTTTCGTCGGTACCGGCTGTCCCAGGCTCCCGCTCCCCACCCCGTCGATGTCGCCGAAGGGGCTGAACAGGTCGATCCCGGACTCGGTCATCCCGTAGACCTCGCGCCACGGTGCGCCCCAGCGCTCCTCCAGACGGACGTGCAGACCGGCCGGGATTCCCGAGCAGAACACGAGCCGGAGATCGTTGTCGCGGTCTTCGGGGGAAGGCGGCTGTTTGAACAGCAGCGTGGGCATGGACCCGAGGACGTAGAAGAAGGTCGCGCGGTGTCTGCGGACGTCCGTCATGAAGGTCGACGCGGAGAAGCGGGGCAGTACGACCAGCGGGGCGCCGACCGTGAGGGCCAGCGCGGTGTTCCACTGTGGATCCATGTAGGAAAACGGCTGCGCTGTAAGGAGAACGTCTTCAGGTCCGAGCCCGGTCGCCGACGCGCAGATCCAGCCCAGCCGGACCCAGTAGTCGTGGGTGAGCATGCACGCCTTGGGGAAGCCGGTCGTGCCCGACGTGTATTGCAGGTTCGCCAGCACACCGCCGTCCACCGGCACCGCCGGCGGCGTCGCCGGGAACGGCTCCGCCCCGTCGTCGGCGACATCGACGACGCGGACGTCGGCGACCTCGTCCTCACCGGCGACGACCTCGACGATCATGTCCCGGCGAAGGGCGTCGGTGAACACGACGCGTGCCCCCGAGTCCCGCAGGACGAAGGCGAGGTCGGCCCGCTGATAGGAGCTATTGATCGGGACGGCGACCGCGCCCGCCTTCAGCGCGGCGAGCCACGCCACGGGCCAGTGCACGACGTTCGGGAGCATGATCGCGACCCGGTCGCCCGGCCGGACTCCGTCAGCCTCGATCAGCCGGTGCGCCAGCCGGGAAGTCCAGTCGTCGATCTCGGCGAAGCTCCAGGACCGCTCCCCGAAACGCAGGAACTCTCGTTCCGGGGTGTCCCGCACCCGTTGCACCAGCAACCCGGTCAGCGTCGGGACGGCGGGGTCGTCGGCCGCCTGTCCGGCTGTCACTTTCGCGGTCATGGCAGGCTCCTTCGTCTCGTCGCCGCGGCCTGCACGATCCATGCCATCGCCGGGTCCTCGCTCTTCATCCACTCCGGATGCCACTGGACTCCGAGCACCGGGGCACCCGGCAGCTCGACCGACTCGATCACGCCGTCACTCGCCCTCCCGGTCACGACCAGACCGGCACCGCAGCGGTCGACGGCCTGGTGGTGCCAGGAGTTGGTCATCGCGTGCTCGCCGAACAGTCCAGCGGCGATCGAGCCTTTTACGAAGGAGACAAGATGATCGGCGGTGCCGTCTGTCGGCGCGGCCTCCGCCGACAGATGGCTCACCGGCCCGGCAGGTAGGTCGGCGACGAGGGTGCCGCCGAGCGCGACGTTGAGCACCTGCATCCCCCGGCACACACCGAGCACCGGAATCCCTTGCTCCAGAGCGGCACGGACGAGCGCGATCTCGTACTCGTCCCGGGCCGCGTCGTGGACCATCGGGTCGGTTCGCGGATCGATGCCACGGACCACTCCCGGGTCGCCACCCCAGAACGCCGGGTGGACGTCTTGCCCGCCGGTGATCACCACGCCGGAGAGCTGGTGACAGATCGCGGTCGCGTCGGTGTCGTAGGAGAGATGCACCGGAAGACCACTTGCCTGCGCGATCCGGCCCGCGAAGTCCGACATGTAGCTGTCGAGACAACGGTCGCCGTACCGCTCGTCGGCTCCCTTGATCAGCTCCAGCCGGAACCGCCTGCCGGTGATGCCGATCAGCGGACGCGCGTTCACGGGAACTCGAAGTAGCGGGTGGACTCCCACTGGGAGAGCTCGGCGAACGGGTCGCCGCCTTTGGTGTGGAACTCCATCCACTCCCATCGCCGTGACGCGACCCAGAAGTCCACGAATTCGTCACCGAGGTACTCGCGCAGCAGAGGATCGGCGTCCAGGGCCGCACCCGCCTTCGACATCGTGTCGGGAATCCGGGTCACTCCGGAGCCTTCGGGAAGACACCACGCCATGTCCGTGATCTGCTCCGGTGGCTCGATCGCCCTCTCGATGCCCGCCAGCACCCCGGCCAGTACGCCTGCCAGCGCGAGGTAGGGATTGACGTCGGCACCGGGAAGCCGGTACTCGAGCCGCGAGTACTTGGGGTGACCGGTGATGGCCCGGACCGCGGCCGTCTTGTTGTTGACGCCCCAGCTCACGACGGTGGGTGGTCCGGTGAAGTCCACCAGCCGCCGGTAGGACGTGATCTGCGGCAACGCGAGCGAGGTGTTGCCCGCCATCGTGGCCAGCAGTCCCCCGACCGCGTGCCGCATCAGCGGGGACGGGCCGTCTTCGGCGAAGAACCTGTTCACTCCGTCGCTCTGGAGCGACAGGTTGATGTGGGCGCCTTGTCCATAGCCCGCTGTCGGCTTGGCCATGAAGGTGACGGTGTGGTCTTGCTCGAACGCGACTTCTCGCATGACCTGCCGGGTCCGCGCCCAAGAATCGGCCAGGGTGATCGGATCCGTCGGCGCCAGGTTCAGCTCCGTCTGCCCGGCGGCGGCTTCGTCGGTCCATGCCTCCCACGCGATGCCGACACGATCAAGGCGGTCGACGACCGCCTCCATGTAGTCGACCCAGTCCTTGGACCTGGCCAAGTGGTACGTGGCCCCGGTGCCACCGCCCAACGGGGTCAGGTCCCGGTACCCGCGTTTTCGCGCCTCCTGAACGGATTCTTCGAACAGCGTCGCCTCGATCTCCACGGCGATCGTCGCGGTGTATCCGAGAACCGCCAGCCTGGCGATCAGCTTCCGTACGAGATTCCGCGGACAGATCGGCACCGGTGTGCCGTCCTTGAGCCAGTAGTCCCCGATGACCGAATCCAGGCCCGGCTTCCACTCGACGAGCGTCGACAGGTCGGGGATCATCTGGATGTCGTAGAGATTGCCACGCCAGTCTGGAAAAGCGTCGCCGAGGACGATCTCGTTGCCGAGGTCGATGGCGAACAGGATGTCGGCGAAGGCGAAGCCGGTTTTCTTGCCCGAGGCGAACTTCGTGATCGACACGTTCTTGCCCAGAAGGCTTCCGTCGTGGTTCGTCGCTTCGAGGCGCACGGCGGACTTCGTGAGGTCAGACATCGAACCGAACCCTCCAGGAAGCGGCCGTCATGACCGACAGCTGTGACAACGTGCCTCTGACCCGCAAACCGGCTGCCAGGGAGGCAGCGAAGTCGTCCGCCCCGCTGAAAACACCGGCGAGAAGGTCGGGCGGAGCCGCCATCAGATACTCGGTCACCCCGTCGCCGAACCGGGCCCGCTCCGGCCCGTCGGGTCCATCGGCGTCCACGACCAGAACCTCCGGAACACCCGGGATTTCCCTTGTCACCGCCCAGAAATGCCGGGCAGCGGCGCGCCAGTGCGGTAGCGGCGGCGCCAACGCGCGCAAGATTCCGGAGGCCAGGACGACGTCACCGGCGGACTCCAGTGTGGACACGAAGCGCGCCTGCAGGTCGACGACGACCGTCGCGTCGGGTTCGATCACGACTCCGCTGGTCACCGCGATCGTCTTGCCACCGAAGGAGATCGTCGCGGCCTGCGGTGTGTCGTGGGAGCGGACCGCCACGGTGCCGGTGGACCGGCCCAAGACATCCGGTGCGTGACCGATCCGCGAGGAGTCACGCAAGGTGCGGCCGATCAGCCGGACGACCGGACTCGCGTCGTCCTCGATCGCGATCAGGGAAGCCGAACCCTCTTTCACGGGCGCTTCGGGGAACGTCATGATCTCGGCCATCCGTCGGCCCTTTCGATCTTGGCGAGGATTCACGCCGTAGTTAGTCAAATGACTCGATCAATTGACGAAGATGATGAGCGCCGTTCAGCGCCTTGTCAACAGACCCGTTCGAGCGAGCGCCCACACCGCCACTTGACGGGCGAGGGAAGATGCCACACACTCGGCCATCTGACTTAATCAGATGACCTAGTAAGTCTCCGAACAGGAGCTCCCATGCACGTCATCCATCAGCGCTATGTCGCCCACGCCGAGGCTCACTACGCCGGCAACCTCGTCGACGGAGCGTTCGGCCTGGCGCTGTTCGGCGACGCCGGCACTCATCTCGCGATCGTCACGGACGGTCATGAGGGTCTCTTCGCGGGCTACTCGTCCGTGGAATTCCTGTCGCCGGTGCGCGGCGGCGACGTCATCGAGGTCGAAGCGCGGCTCGCGGCGAAAGGCACACGGAGCCGGACGATCGACTTCGAGCTACGCGTCATCGCTCGCGCTGTCGATCGCACGGGCGGAGCGGAAGTCCTCGCCGAACCCCTCGTCGCCACTCGCGCCCGCGGGACCGGTGTCATCCCCCAGAACCGGAACGAAGAAGGAAGTGCAGCATGAAGGACGCAGACGCGACGGAGGCCGCCGACATCGTCGTCATCGGCGCCGGGATCTCCGGTATCGGCGCGGCCCGGCACCTGATGGCCGACTTCCCCGACAAGAAGGTCATCCTGCTGGAGTCGCGCGACTCGATCGGCGGCACCTGGGACCTGTTCCGCTACCCGGGTGTCCGGTCCGACTCCGACCTGCACACCTACGCCTACGAATTCAAGCCGTGGCGGCATCGCAGCGCGATCGCGGAAGCGCCGTTGATCCGTGAATACCTCGACGAGACGGTGAGCGAGTTCGGTTTGGACGACGTCCTCCGGCTCGGGCACAAGGTGACCTCCGCCGACTGGTCGAGCGACGAAGCACAGTGGACGCTTCGGGTGAGCACGACCGACGACACCGGCAACGAACGCACGAAGATCATCAAGACCCGCTTCGTCTTCAGCGCGACCGGCTACTACCGCTACGACAAGGGGCACACGCCCCACTTCGAAGGGCGTGACGACTTCCGAGGCGACATCCTGCATCCCCAGCACTGGCCCGAAAACTACGACCACCGCGGCAAGCGTGTCGTGATCATCGGGAGTGGCGCGACGGCGGTGACGATGCTCCCGGCCATGCTGACGGGTGACGGCGCCGCGGCACACGTGACCATGCTCCAGCGCACCCCCAGCTACATCGCCTCCCAGCCGCGGATCGACACCATCGCCGTCAAGCTCACCAAGCTGCTCGGGGCCAAGCGCGGCTACGCGGCCACGCGCCTGAAGAACATCTGGATCGACTTCCTGCTCGTCAGCACCCTGCGCAAGTTCCCCGATTTCGGACGGAAAGCGCTGCGCAAGTGGACGCTCAAGGAGCTTCCGGCGAACGTCGACGTGGACACGCATTTCAACCCGCCCTACGCCCCGTGGGACGAACGTCTCTGCGTCACCCCGGACGGGGAGTTCTTCACAGCACTCCGCGACGGCAACGCCGACGTGGTCACCGACCAGATCGACCGCTTCAGCGAGAACGGCATCCTGTTGAAGTCGGGCAAGACACTGGAAGCCGACCTCGTCGTCACCGCGACCGGCCTCGTCATGCAACTGCTCGGCGGCATCCAGCCCACAGTGGACGGTCGCCCGGTGAAGATGTCCGACACCCTCCTCTACCGCGGCGCCCTCATCTCCGGGATCCCGAACTGGGCCATGATGCTCGGCTACACGAAAGCGTCGTGGACCCTCCGCTTGAGCAACGTATGCCGCCTGGTCGGCGACGTGCTCCGCCGCATGGACGCGAACGGGTACGACATCGCAGTCCCGGTCGTACCGGACGGGCTCGCCACCACGGATCTCCTCGATCTCACCGCGGGCTACATGCAGCGGGCGAAACCCGAACTCCCCCGCCAGGGCACCGAGTTGCCGTGGCGGATGCACACGACGTTCGTCAAGGACAACCGGCTCTTCAAGGGACGGCTGGTCGACCAGAACATCCGTTTCTCCGTTCGGGCGCCCGCGTCCACCGATCTCACGGGCGCGGCGGTGGACTCATGACCGCGGCATCTCTCACGCTGAGCCAGCGTCTCCAGCGGGCCCTTGTCATCGCCTTGAGCCGCACCCCGGCCCCGCTCCTCAGGTCGCTGCTGCGCCCGCCGGTCAACAGCGCCGGCGATCGGATGGCCGCCGACATCGCCCTCCTGCTGAAGCTCACCGAAGCCGGTGGCGACTACAGCGACCTGCCGGTGACCACCGCCCGCGAGGTGACCGAGCGCGACGCGGCGTTGTTCGCCGACCGGATCGCCCCGTGCGCGATCGAACAGGAACTGGATCTCGGCGATGGGTTGCGGGCGACCCGCTACAGCTCCGGCACGCCGTCGCGAGGGTTGATCCTTTTCTTCCACGGCGGCGGTTTCGTCCTGGGGAGCCGCGCCAGTTACGCCGCGCCGGCGCGGATGCTCGCCCAAGGAACGGGCGCGGACGTCCTGTCCGTCGAGTACCGGCTCGCACCTGAGCACTCGTTCCCGGCGGCGCACGACGACGCGCACGCCGCATGGCAGTACGCCGTCGAGCATGCGCCCGGTTGGGGCCTCGCCCCACACCGGATCGTCGTCGCCGGGGAAAGCGCCGGAGGCAACATCGCCGCTGTGCTCTGCCAGCGACTTCGTGGGCATCGCGTACAGCCGATGATGCAGGTGCTCGTCCAGCCGGTCACCGACATCTCGCGGCGGCGTCCTTCCCAGAACGAGTTCACCGGGTCGCCCGCGTTGTCGGCCAAGCAGATCGCCTGGTTCATGGGGCACTACCTCCCCGACGGAACAGACCATCGCGACCTCCGGGTTTCCCCGTTGCGGGCCGATGACCTGACAGGTCTCCCCCGCGCCATCGTGACAGTCGCCGGATTCGACCCGCTCCGCGACGACGGCCTCGCTTACGCGGCCGCGCTGGCCGCACAGGGCGTTCCCGCCGACGTGATCCACGAACGCGGGCTCGTGCACGGATACATCGCCTTCACCGCGATCAGCCCGAGCAGCAGGACAGCCACGCGACGGCTGGTGCGGGCCGTTTCCGAGGCACTGGCGTCGACACCGGAACGGAGCGCGTCATGACCGAACCCACCCACGAGCACACGGCGGACGTCGTCGTGATCGGTGCCGGTATCGCCGGGTTGATGGCGGCGACCACCCTGTCCGACCGGGACGTCGTCGTGCTCGAGGCCACCGGCCGCGCCGGAGGACGTGTCGAGTCCGTTCGCCGCGGCGACTACTGGATCAACCTCGGAACCCAGTTCACCGAAGGCACCGGGACACTGATCGAAGCCCTCGAACGCCACCGGGTCCCGATGGGAACGCTGGCGGGCAAGAAAGTCGCCCTCGCACTCCACGGAAAACAGGTCGACACCTCGAATCCGTTCGGCCTGATGTTCCGCTCCCGGATGACCATCAAGGACCGGGTCGGGCTGGCGATCGTCGGCGCCCGCATCCTGGCGGCGGCACCGTTCCTGCAGATGAACCCGGACAATCCCCTCGCCAAGCGGGTCCGGGCGAAGCTCGACACCCTCTCGGCGTCATACGTGCTCCGCGGGATCGGCTCCGAGGTCGCGCGGGACATGGTCCGGTCCTGGTCCGGCCAATGGATGGGCTGTGAGCCCGAAGAGACCGCCGCGACCCAATTCGTCTTCTCGATGGGCATTCTCCTGACCGACCCGGCGAAGGTGCCCAACTTCTCCCTGCCGGAAGGAGGAAACCAGACCCTCACCGACATCCTGGCCGCCGACCTCGGCGACCGGCTGCGGCTGAATTCGCCGGTGAAGTCGGTGGAACGCACTGACGACGGCGTCGTCGTCGGCTACGAAGACGAGAACGGACCCGCGCGGATACGCGCCCGCCGCGCGATCGTCGCCGTTCCCGGTGACGTGGCCGTGAAGATCATGCCCGATCTCCCGTCCGCGTACCGGAAGGCGTTCGACGACATCCACTACGGCCGGTACGTGGTGGTGGGCTACTTCACCCACGAGGAGGGCCCGCAACGGTGGGACGACCACATCGCCGTGTCGACCCCCCAGCTGTCGTTCCAAGCGATGTTCAACCACGCCGCGGCCCTGCGCGGTCCTGGCCCACGGAAGTCAGGCGGCGCGCTGGCCTGCTTCGCGGGCGGTGCAGTGGCCGACAAGCTCTTCGAGCTCACCGACGAGGAGATCGTCAACCGATTCACCGCGGACCTCCTCTCGCTCTACCCCGAACTCGAAGGAAAGCTCGACGCCGGGATCGTCCGACGTCATCGCCGGGTCGTGCCGTTCTGGGCACCCGGCGGACGCGCCTCGCTGCCGACGCTGCGCCACCACCTCGGTCCCCTCCACCTGGCCGGCGACTACCAGCTCGACATGCCCTCACTCGCCGACGCCGCCTCATCGGGCGAACGGGCCGCGGAACAGATTCTGGCGGACCTGTCCCGCTCGGAGCACTGACCGTGCACGCACGTCAGGTTCGGTTCAGCCCCCCACCCGGCCGGTGTCGTACGCCCACATCGCGATCTCGACCCTGTTTCGGACGCCGATCTTGGTCAGCAGGCTGGCGACGTGGGTCTTGGCGGTCGTCAAGCCGATGAACAGCTCGCCGGCGATCTCGGCGTTCGTGCGGCCGCGGGCGACCAGCATCAGCACCTCCTCCTCGCGTTCGGTGAGCGGCTCGATCGGTTGGATCCGCCGGCTCGACGGTTCCCTGGCCGCGAGGGTGGCCAGCAGTCGCCGGGTGATGTTCGGCGCGATCAGGGCATCGCCGACGGCGGCGGCATGGACGGCCTGGACGAGCAGCGCCTGCCCGGCGTCCTTGAGCAGGAAGCCTCGGGCGCCGGACCGGAGCGCACCCTGGATGTACTCGTCGAGGTCGAAGGTCGTGATCACCACTACCGCGATCGGGTCCGGGACGCCCCGCCCCGCGAGGAGCTTGGTCACCTCGATGCCGTCGAGTCCGGGCATCTGGATGTCGACCAGGCACACGTCGGGGCGGAGCCGGTGCGCCAGCTCGACGGCGGCGTGGCCGTCGGCGGCCTGGCCGACGACCTCGATGTCGGGCTGCGCGTCAAGGATCATCGACAGACCGGTGCGCACCAGATCTTGGTCGTCGGCCACCAGCACCCGCACCGTCATCGGCGTACCTTCGTCGGCAGTTCGGCGTCGACCGTCCACCCGCCCTCGGGCTCCGGCCCGGCACCCAGCGTGCCGCCGAGCAGCTGCACGCGCTCGGTCATCCCCAGCAGCCCGAAGCCGTGGTTCGCCGAGCGTGCCGGGTCGACCTGTCCGTCGTCGGTCACCCGTAGTCGCAGCCTTCCCGCGCCCGCCACGACCCGGATCTCCACCCGCGAGGCGTTGCGGGCGTGCCGCAGGGCGTTGGTCAGCGCCTCTTGCGCCAGCCGGTAGACCGCCGCGTCGACCTGGGGCGGAAGTTCGTCCAGGTCAGCAGGCAACTCTACGTCGACGACCGGGACCGGGGTGCGTCGGGCGAGGGACACCAGGTCGGCGACGCCGGGCTTGGGTGCGTACTCCGCAGGCGCTCCGTCGCGCAGCACCCGGACCATCGCCCGCATCTCCGCGAGCGTCCGCGACGCTTCCCCTTCGATGACCACCAGTGCCTCGAGCGCCGCTTCAGGTCGCTGCCCGGCCATCGCCCGGCCCGCCTGCGCCTGCACCGCGATCGCCGAGACGTGGTGGGCGACGATGTCGTGCAGCTCACGCGCGAGGCCGACCCGCTCCTGGCTGCGGCTCTGGTCCAGCGCCCGGCGCCGGCTCTCGGCGCGGTAGCGGAACGCCGCTCCGCCCGCCGCCGCCGCGGCCAGGATGCCGAACCCGCCGACGACCTCGGCCGTCCCGATGTGGTCGGGGACCATGCCGATACCCGCGGCGACCGCGACCACCGTCAGCCCGGCCACGATCTCGCGCCCTGAGCCCCAGCGAACCAGCGCGTAGACGAGCACCAGGACGTAGATCATCGTGTCGAGGCCCACGCTCGGAATCCCGCCCAGCAGGCTCGCCAGTCCCAACGCCATCGCGGTGCCGAAGGCCATCACGACACAGGCCAACGGGTGCGTACGCCGCCACAGCAGCACCGGCGCGAGTCCGACCGCCACGATCGTCGCGAACGACCGCCAGGCGACGTCGTCCCGGAGGACGCCCTCGAGCAGCGCCGCCACCATCACCACCCCGACCAGCACCCAGTCTCGCGGCACCCGTTCGGGCGCGTCCGTGGCGCGGGGCTCGGTCCACAGCGAGCTCAGGGCGTTGGTGGTCACCCGCCCAGCCTAGGGACCGCCGAGGCGTCTGGGACCGACCGAAAGAACGAGACGCCGGTCCTCCTGACGGGTGGCGCGGGTCCGGCCTCGATGCCGATGTACCCGCCACCGGGCTCAGCGATCGTGGGCCTACCGATCCTCACCACATTACGGAGCCCACGTTGAGAACACGTCAACCCACCACCACACTAGAAGACCCGCGGATCCCGGTGAAGGCCAAGCTCGCCGCGGCGTGGACAGGCGTCATGTTCCTGTACGCCTACGTGGACATTCTCGCCTTCTTCAAGCCTGGCGTCGTCACGGACATCCTGGCAGGCGTCGTCTTCAAGTTCGAAATCAGCCAGCCGTTGTACGTCCTCTTCCTCACGCTCATGGCGATCCCGATCTTCATGGTCGTGCTGTCGATGACGCTGCCCGCCAGGGCGAACCGCGTCACGAACCTCATCGTGGCCTCGGTACAGATCCCCTACGCGGCCTTCAACATGGCGGGCGGGTCCTGGCCGTACTTCTACGGACTTGGCGTCGCCCTGGAAGTGATCCTTCTCGTCCTCATCCTGCGGTACGCCTGGACCTGGCCCCGCACCGCACCGGCGGTGGCCACGACGGCCATCCCGGACGGTGAAACCGTTCGCGCCCAACAGCAAGCGTGAACTGACGAGAAGCACGGAACCACGCATGAGCTTCACGGGTGGGCGGATGGTCACATCGGCCGTCCGCCCAGACTGCCCGGCGGGGGCGTCGCCGGGGAAATACGGTCAGGTGCCAGGGAAAGCGGCCGAGCCAGAGGTGCTTCACGACGTGTTCGTCACTGAGGACCGCGAGGCCGCTTCTTCCCCGGTCTGGTTGGGCTGATCGGATGCGCAGCTGATCAACAGCCGGGCGGTGTGCGCGATGTGGTCACGCAGCAGTTCCTGCGCGTGATCGGCGTCGCGCGCGAGAACGGCGTCGAGTAGTGCTCGATGCTCGGCGGCGACGTCGCGGCCGGGTTCGTTGCCGAGGGATACCGACCACTGCCGATACAGTTCGGCCTCCTGTCGCAACGACCGTGCCGCGTCGAGCAGCCGCTGGTTGCGGCAGCCGGCCAGCAGCGCGTGGTGGAAGGCCGCGTGTGCCTGCACCCATTCGTCGGACAGGTGGTCCGGATCTGCCGGGTCGCGATACGGCGCGCGTTCCAGAAAGTGGTGCGCGGCAACGGCATCAGCTTCCCAGCGAGTGTCTCCTTCCCGTACTGACAGCCCCAGTACCAGGGACTCGATCTCCGCCCGCGCCTGTGTCAGTTCGGCCAGATCCTGATGGGACAGCGGGCGGACCAGATACCCCTGACGCGGCCTGGCCACCACCAATCCTTCGGCGACCAGTCTCGTCAGCGCCTCGCGAGTGGCACCGACGCTCACTTGGTAGCGATCGGCCAGGTCCGGGAACTTGAGCCGGTCGCCCGGTACCAGCCGACCGGCGAGGATGTCGGCGCGCAACGCCTGGTGGATGCCGTCGGTGCGGGTCGCTCCGCCGCTCTTGGTCATGCCTCCAGCCTAGCACTTTACGAATCTGGGTTGAACTTTCGAAAGTTTGTGTCTAGTTTCGAATTTAATTCAGCGTCGTTCCCGCGGGCACCGACGAGCCGGCCGATCCAGGCCGAATCCCGGAGAGGTGAAGTCATGAAACTGGCCAATGTGGACGGACGTGCGGTGCTGCTGACCGCCGACGACACCGGAATCGACGTCGAAACCGCGTCGGGCGGCAAGTTCGGCCCCGGTCTCGGGTCCGTTTACCGGAACTGGGACGAGTTCCGGGCCTGGGCGCAACACCCGCCCACCGAACCCGGTGTCGTCTTCACCCGCGCGCAGCTGGGCTCTCCCTCACCGGCCCCGCGGCAGATCATCGCGATCGGCTTGAACTACGACGCCCACGCCGCCGAGTCCGGTTTCGAAGCACCGGAAGGACTTCCTCCGACATTCACCAAGTTCGTCTCCTCACTGACCGGACCCGACGCGGAGGTCGTGCTGCCGGCCGGTGGTGACGTGGACTGGGAGGTGGAACTCGTCGCCGTCATCGGCCGGACCGCCACCCGCGTCGCGGAATCCGACGCGTGGGACCACGTCGCCGGGGTGACGATCGGACAGGACCTCTCCGAGCGCGTCGCGCAACTGGCCGGCCCCGCGCCGCAGTTCAGCCTGGGCAAATCCTTTCCGAACTTCGCGCCGGTCGGGCCGTGGCTTGTCACGCCGGACGAGCTGGCGAACCGGGACGACCTGGCGCTCGGCTGCGCGGTCGACGGCGAGACCGTGCAGGACGGCCGCACCCGCGAACTGATCTACCCGGTCGCCAGGCTGGTATCCGCACTGCCGCGGACCATCACCCTGTTTCCGGGCGATCTCGTCTTCACCGGGACCCCGGCGGGCGTGGGCATGGGCCGCACGCCGAAGCGGTTCCTGCGGGCAGGCGAACACCTCGTGAGCTGGATCGAAGGCATCGGTGAGATGCGCCAGACATTCGTTACCGCACAGGAGGACTGACATGGGCATGCACCGCCTCACCCGGGTCACCATGGGTGTCCCGAACGTCGCGGAAACCATCGCCTACTACTCCGAGTTCGGGCTCACCCACCTCGGCGACGGGGCCTTCAGCACGCGCGAAGGCGGCGAGCAGCTGCGGGTCCGGCACGCCGTATCCCGGCGGGTGCTCGAACTCGGGGTGGGGGTCGACGATGTCGACGACGTCGCGCGGGCCGCGTCACGGCTTGATCACCTCGGCGTGGCGGGCGGCACGGACGGTACCGCGGTCACCGCGATCGAGCCGGTTTCCGGCTTCACCGTCCGCGTCGAAATCGCGCCGAGAATCGTGCAGCGGCCCGTCCCTGCCACCCCCTACAACGGGCCCGGTCGCATCGAGCGGTTCGGCCGCGCGCCCGGAGTGCTGCGTGAGGACCCGATCCGGCCCAAGAAGCTCGGCCACTGCGTGGTGGGCACGACCGATCTCGAAGCCACCATGGGGTTCTTCACCGAGGGACTCGGTTTCAAGGTCAGTGACTACATCGGGAACAAGGGCGCCTTCATGCGCTGCTCGGTCGATCACCACAACGTGCTGGCGCTCGCGGCACCGGTGAATTTCCTGCATCACACGTCCTGGCAGGTCGACGACATCGACGACGTAGGGCGGGGCGCGGCGGCGATGCTGGCAGGCGACCCCGAGCGCCATGTCTGGGGCCTCGGCAGGCACTACGCGGGATCCAACTTCTTCTGGTACCTCAAGGATCCGGCGGGGAACTTCAGCGAGTACTACGCCGACATGGACTGCATCCCCGAGGACGAGATCTGGACCCCGGAAGTCTTCGACGGCGCCCAAGGCCTGTTCAGCTGGGGCCCGCCCCCGCCACCGTCGTTCCTGGAACCGGACGACCTCGCCGCGCTCATGACCGGACAACACGCACCCTGATCAGCAAAGGAGAAAGTCATGCCAGTGGAACTGTATGTCCCCCAGATCCCGGACGACCTGAACATCCGGTTCGTCGAGAACCGCATCGTCATCGACCGCCCGGTACAGGCCGTGTACGACTGGGTGACCACCTGGTCGAACCTGCCGAAATGGCTGCCGATGGCCCTCGGCACCGAGGTGCGGCGCGGCACCGAAGGGGTCCCCGCCGAGATGGGCGACGTACTGCTCGAGACCATCCGGCCGGAGCTGAACGAGAAGCCGAAGCTCTACACCGTGGTGGCGCGGGTCCCCGGGAAGCTGTGGACGGTGGTCGGCCGGGACGTGCTCGACGACGGCTCCCTGGCCCCGGCGATGCACGCGATCGCCACCTTCACCACGTTCGACCTCGGTGTTGGAACGACCCTGTTCTGCCGCCTGTTCGAACGACTGGTCCCGGACACCGAGCCGCCCGGCCCGCACCCGGTCGAGGACCCGGCCCGCATCCAGCCCGGCCTGGAACTGATCAAGGCACACCTCGAGGGCACGGCAGGGTGAGACGCACGTCCGGGAGCCTGCTGTCGACCGTTGCACTCGATCCGGACGTTAGCCTGACTCTATGGCAGGCACTCGCCCTGGAGGCCGTACGGCCCGTACGCGCACCGCGGTGCGCGAGTTGTTCGCCGAGGGGCATGACCAGCCGTCGGTGCGGGAAGTGTCCGAACGGTCGGGTGTACACGAGGTGACGATCTACCGGCGTTGGGGGCGGATCGAGTCACTGGTGCTCGACGTCGCGGTCACGCAGCTCAACGACGAGTCGCCGTTCCCCGACAGCGGTGACCTGCGCCGTGATCTGCTCGACTGGGCGCATTCGGTCGCCGGACAGGTGAAGACGCGTGAGGGGTTCGCGCTGTTCCACGCGCTCGCCGCGGCCACCTCCCCGCTCGCCGGTGGCAAGCCCGCTCCGACCGGTGCCGACGCCGCCCGGTATCTGCGACAGCGGACCACCCAGATGCAGCGGGCGCTGGACCGGGTCGAGGCGGCGGGTGGCAAGCCGCCGACCGCCGCCCACATCTTCGATGTCGTGCTCGCACCTATCTACCTGCGCGCGGTCTTCGGCTACGAGTCCCCTGACCAGGACCTGGACGCCCTGGTGGACCAGGCGCTGCGCACGACCTGATCCCTATCGCAGGAAACCTTGCATTAGCTGTTCCGCTGACACATACTCCCGCTGCACGGGTCGCCCCGGTCGGACGGGACGCGCAGCGCCTCGGGACGGTCGCCGCGGAGCTGAGGGCGGCGGGCGCGGAGGCCGAGCCGATCGCCGCCGACCTCACGACCGGCACCGGTCCCGGAAAAGTCGTCGACCGCACGCTCGCGCACTTCGGAGGCATCGACGTGCTCGTGCACGCGGCCGGGATCTTCCTGCCGACGCCGTTCGCCGACACCTGCACAGCAACGAGGAGCAGCGGCCGTACCTGCTCCTGCCCCGGATCCCGCGCGCCTGAGTACCCCTTGTCCGGTGGCTGCCGGCCTCGTCCGGCAGCCACCGGACAAGATCCGCGCCGTTCGGTTCGCGACGCCTGACAGCGCGGGCTTCGGCCAGTTGCCCAACGACCACGAACAAAAGTATTTCTTGATCGGGAACCGGTGAAGACAGCAACTGTGCTTCACCCGCCGCGACTTCGCCGAAAACCACCGCGGCGGACCTGCGGCAGCCCACGGACTTCTGCCCCGCTCGGTCGATCCGCGCTCCGCGGTCCTGCCCTGGCTCAACGATCTGCTGGCTCCGCAAGAGGCCCGCTGATGACGCACTTCCAGTCGTACGGAAGGACGGCGTGGGTCCGGTCGTCCGCAACCGTGACCTCACGCCGTGTCAGACCGAAGCGGGACCGGACCACCACGCGCTCGCTCAGGTGAAGCGCGACGAAGCCGACAGGCTCCAGCACGGTGGTGTCTTCGGTCAGGGTGTAAGCGACGTTCTGCCGCCCGTCCAGCGGCGACTGCTGTTCGACCTCCACCTGCTTCTCGCCGAACTCGGCTGAAACGTAAAGGTGCGTGTGCAGTTCCAAGCGGCCCGGCTCGGGAGCGTTCCAGGTCAACCGTTCGATCTCGTACGCGCCACCCGAGTTCTCGAACAGCGACCAGCCGCGGCCGTCGGCGAGCAACGCCAGCTCGGTCAGCTCCATCGAGCCGTACTCGTACGGCTCACTCGACCAGAGGCCCACCAGTTCCGCCGGGTTCACCGGCCGAGCCTAGCTCAGGAGGGGAGCATCTCGACCGTCCTGTCTCCGACAAGCGCGCCAGGATCCGCCGAACGCCCGGCGAGGATCACTCCGTACCGCGGCCGGTCTTCCGCTGGAGATCGTCGATCTTCTCCGACGCCTCGGCCTTGGTCAGATTCCCCGGCACGTCCTCACCCGCCTCCTGTGCCAACGTCCCCAGATACGAACGCTGCGGCCCGGTCATCGGCTCGTCACCGGTAACCCATTCCTCCGGGGCCTTCTCCGGATTGGGCTCAAGGCCATCCACCACGATCTGCTCCTCTCACCGACATTCGATTCGTCCGCCTGTCCACAGCGGGCACGCACATCGCCGCACCGTCAATCGACTGGGCATCAGGGGGCCTCCTTCACACTCGGGGTAACTGCTGCGGACTACCCCCTCCGCTTCCCTCTCACACCACGTTTGCGGACCGGTCGCCCTACCGCTGACGGTGCAGCAGTGCGATGACGTCTTCGCTTTTCCTGTCGGGCATGGATTCTCCTGCTCAGAGCCCGGTTGCCGTCGGGTTCCCGTATCCGCCCGCTTCACACCTGTTCGAGGACGAGGTGTGGAAAAGGAATCGGCGGGTAACCAGGCAGGTGTCTACGGGTCCTGGCTGGAAAAGACCGTCCGGGATCCATCACTCCGGTCGAGGGCTTTCCCTGGTGCAGGGAGTCCTTGGGAGGTCAGCCGTGTTCCGTCATACCAAACTGCTCCAGTTCGAAGCCAAGCCGGAGAAACCCGATGCCGTCTACGCGCGCAAGTTGCAGGAGCTCATCGGCGGCGCGTTCGGGGAGATGTCGGTGACGATGCAGTACCTGTTCCAGGGCTGGAATTGCCGGATGGAAGGCAAGTACAAGGATCTGATCATGGACACGGCCACCGAGGAGATCGGGCATGTCGAGATGCTCGCCACCATGGTCGCCAGGCTGCTGGAAGGCGCTCCCGCCACTGCCACGGCGGAGGCGGTGAAGGATCCGGCGATGGCGGCGGTGCTGGGCGGGATGGACATCCAGCAGGCGATCGTCGGTGGCGGTGGAGCACTGCCGTCGGATTCCAACGGCGTGCCGTGGAACGGCCGGTACATCGTGGCGTCGGGCAACCTGCTGGCTGACTTCCGGGCGAACGTGGCCGCGGAGGCGCAGGGACGGTTGCAGACCGCGCGCCTCTACAACATGACCGACGATCCCGGTGTGAAGGCGATGCTCCAGTTCAACCTCGCCCGCGACACCGTGCACCAGAAGCAGTGGCTGGCCGCGATCGAGGAGTTGAAGGCCGACGGGCTGGAGAGCGATATCGCCCCGACGGCCTTGTTCGACGAAGAGGACCAGGAACACAACAACACCATCTGGCGCCTTTCCGACGGCACGGACGGAGCCAAGGGAGGCTGGAGCTTCGGCGACGAGGGGATCGAGTACCTGCAAGATCCCGAGCCCCTTGGCGGGCCGGGCACGGCTCCCAAACCGGATCCGGCGCTCTTCGGCACCTACGCACCGATCCAGGACGCCGTGGGAACGGTCAAGGGTAAGGCCAAGGCGGCGAAACACAAGGCCACCCGCAAGTCCAAGGACTGACGAACGACGCGCAGGCCCCTCCTCTCGTCTCCGCGAGGAGGGGTTTCGCGCGGCGGATGAGAGGCGAATCGCGCTGGTACACCTCGTTCTGGGTGTCCTCGGCTTCTTCTTGCCGGAAGCCAGCCAGATGGGGGAAACACGGCTACTCGTCGGCATCGTCTTCGTACGCGGCAAAGGCAAGAAACCTCGGCTTCCCAGAGTGGATCCGCCACCTCGTCCGATCCGGCCGGGTCGCGTCGGTGCTCAGTGCGAGGCGTCGGCCGGCCGCGAGGTACCGACCGAGAGCTCAACTGCGTGTCGGGCTCCTCGTCCAGATCATCTGCGCCTCGAAGAGCTCGTCCTCGGCCGCCGCCCTCGAAGCCCTGAGCCTGATCACGTCATCGCGACCAGGGTCCGCCGCTTGCCCGTGAACGGCTCGCGTCCGTGGGCCATCAGCATGTTGTTGATCACCATGACGTCGCCCGGCTGCCACGGGAACGCGTAGCTGACCTCGTCGTACGTCGCCTTGATCGTGGCCAGGTCCGCCTGCGGGATCGGCGAGCCGTCGGCGAAGGCCGCGTTGCGGGGCAGGTCCTCCTCGGGGTACAGCTCCAGCAGCGCCTCGCTGACCTCCTCCCCCAGGCTCGAGACGTGGAACAGGTTGGCCTGGTTGAACCACACCGTCGCGCCCGTGTGCGGTTCCACCACGAAGGACGGGCGTACGTGCCGCGTGCGCAGGCCTTCGTCGGTCCACTCGTACGTCTGCCCGTTATCGGCGCAGTAGTCCGCCACCGCCTGGCGGTCGTCGGTCTGGAACGCCTCCTGCCAGGTCAGTCCGAGGCCTTCGCGGAACGCCCGGGTGTAGGTGACGCCGCCCGCGAACCGCTCGCGCAGGTCCGCCGGCAGCAGGCGGTACATCGCGCGGCTGTCGGCGATCGGCGTCGCGCCGCCGGTTTCGGCCGCCGTGTCGCACAGGAAGAACAGACGGGCCGGCCAGTGCGCCGAGTACGAGTTCTCGTTGTGCATCGGGATCGACTCGGCAGGCGGGTATTCCGTCGAGGTGTAGATGTTGCCCGCGACCACCGACCGCGGCGTCGACCGTTCCGTGTACGTCAGCAGCGAGCCACCGATCTCCTCGGTGACCTGGTTGAACACCGTCAGGTCGGCGGGCATCCCGCGCAGCAGGATCGCGCCGTGCTCGCGCAGCCGGTCCTGCAGTGCTTCGCGGTGTGCGCGCACCCAGTCCAGGCCCGTGGCCGCGTACACGGTGATTTTCGTGTGTTCGTTGCCCTCGACGTAGTGGGCGCTGTGGCCGAGGTTCGCCGTGAGTTCGGCGGTCATGACTCCTCCAGTTCGAATCGGATCAGTTTGGCGGCCTCGGCGTGCAGCGCGGCGAGGTCTTCGGTGTCGGCGAACCCGGCGGCGAGGACGTTCACCGCGTAGATCTCCTGGTCGTCGGTGAGCAGTTGCCCGGGGCGCACGATCGTGACGACCTCCAGGACCTCCGGCAGGTCGGCGACCTCGTCGGTGCCGTCGACGCGGACCAGCCGTCCGGTGCCCTCGGCGTAGAAGATCAGGTAGCCCACCGGCACCGGTAAGCCCGCACCTCGCGCGGGCGGCGGCGTTCCCAGTGCCAGCGACACGGCTTCGGCGACGACGTCGATGCCGGTCGCGAGCTTCAGCAGCACCGGCTGGGCGCCGCCGGCCGGGCGGCCAGCGTTCACCTCGACGATCGTGGGGCCCAGTTCGGCGTCGTCGATCAGCTCCACGTGCGCGCAGGTGTTGTCCAGGCCCAGCGCGAGCGCGGCGGCCGTCACCGCCGCGAACAGCCGTTCGGTGTCCTTTTCGGACAGTTCGAGCGGCGGGCAGACCATGCCGAGCTCGAACTTGCGCTCGTCGATCAGCGGCTTCTCCACCACGGCCACCGGCTCCGCGACGCCGTCGCGCACCAAGACATCGATCGCGTATTCGGGACCGCGCAGCAGGCCTTCCACGAGGAACACCTTCGCCGGGTCGATCGGCGACGGTCCTCCACCGATGAGCCGGTGGTACCGGGCGTCCTCCGACAGCGGCAACCGCCCGGCCAGCAGCCGGTACGCCGCCGCCAGTTCATCCACAGTGGACACCGTGCGCACGAGGTTGCTCGCCGCGCCGTTCACCGGCTTGACGATCGCCGGGAGCCCGACCGCCGAAGCCACCGACGCCGCATCGGACTCGGCGGCGATCAGCGCGCAACGCGGGCTTGGCAACCCGGCCGCGGCCAGCGCCTCCCGGACCGCGAACTTGTTGTGCGTCAAGGTGAACACCGACGCCGGGCAGCGCGCGACGTCGAGCAGCTCGGCCGCACGGGCGACGCTCGCGATGATCCCCTCGGCGGCTGTCACCACCCCGGCCGGGCTGCCGGTCCGCGCCCGGATCGCCTCGGCGACGGCTTCGGCGTCACGGACGTCGTCGACGACGACGAAGCCGTCCACCAGTTCCGTCAGCTGTGCCTGCTCGGCCGGTTCCAGGGGTTGGGTGACCAGCTCGGCCCGCAGGCCTGTCGCGCGCACGGCGGCCACGACGTCGGCGATCCACTGCCCTGCGGTCTCCCGGACCACGAACGCGGTGTTCACACTTCCTCCAGGTCGAGCCGGACGAGCTTGCTCGCCTCCGCGTGCAGGGCGGCGAGGTCGTCGTGATCGGCGAACCCCGCCACGACGAGGTTGACCGCGTAAGTCTCCTGTTCGTCGGTGAGCACCTGCCCCGGCGAGACGGTGGTGACGACGTCGATCACCTCGGGCAGTTCGGCGATCTCGTCGAGCCCGCCGATCTTCGTCAACCGGCCCGAACCGGCCGCGTAGAGGATCAGCATGCCCAGCGGGATCGGCAGTTTCGCAGGTTCCCGCACTGGTGGCGGTGCGCCCACCGCGAGCGCCGCCAGCTCGGCGAACACGTCGATGCCGGTGCGCAGCTTCGCCAGCAGCGGCATGATCGACCCGGCGGGCCTGCCCGCGTTGACCTCGACGATCGTCGGACCGCGGTCGACGTCGTCGATCAGCTCGACGTGGGCGCAGGTGTTGTCGAGACCCAGCGCGCGGACCGCGGCGACCGCCGCCGTGGTGACCAGCTCGGCCCGGTCGCCGGTGAGCCCGGCGGGCGGGCACGACAGCGCCAGCTCGAACTTCCGCTCGTCGATCAGCGGCTTGTCGAGGATCTCGACAGGCTCGGCCACGCCGTCGCGGATCAGCACGTCCACCGCGTACTCCGGGCCGCGCAGGAATCCTTCGACGAGGAAGGTCGTCGAAGGATCCAGTGTCCCCAGTGGACGGTGGTAACGCGGATCCGCGGACTCGGGCAGCCGCGCGGCCAGCAGCTCGTACGCGGATGCCAGTTCGTCCACAGTGGACACGGCGCGGACGAGGTTGCTGCCCGCGCCGTTGACCGGCTTGACGATCGCAGGAAGCCCGACCGCCGAAGCCACCGACGCCGCCTCGGCGGCCGACGAGATCAGGGCGTACGCGGGCCCGGGCAGCCCAGCTGCGGCGAGGGCCTCCCGGACGGCGAACTTGTTCGCGCACAAGGCGAACACCGACGCCGGGCAGCGCGCCACCCCGAGCAGCTCCGCGGCGCGGGCGGTGCTCGCGATGGCGCCGTCCGAGCCGGTGAAGATGCCGGCCAGCGCGCCGCCGTCGATCTCCCGGACCTTCGCCTCGACGGCTTCCGGGTCGTGGACGTCGTCGAGCGCGACGACGTCGTCGACCACATCTGCCAGCGCGGCCCGCTCGGCCGCGTCCATCGGCGGGGCGAGCAGCACTACCCGGTGCCCGGCCGCCCGCATCGACGGCGCGACCTCGCCGACCCAATGCCCGCGGGCCTCCCTGACCAGCACCGCCGTACTCACGCGGCCTCCTTCCCGGCGAGCTTGCGCTCCCGTTCCTGCGCCCCGACCAGGTCGTCGGGCAGTGAATCGGGCACCTCGGTGTCGAACCGGCGCAGCAGCCGCAGCGAGAACCCGCCCACGTTGATCAGCAGCAGGATCAGCGCGAAGACGACGTAGGCGAGGCCGATGGCCCGGGTCTCGCCGGTGCCGAGCACGGCGCCGACCGATCCGGTCAGTGCGCCGCCCGGCGCCAGCAGCGGCGAGAACCAGCCGACGGCCAGCGGCGCCAGCACGGCGAACCCGATCGGCAGTGTCGACCACGTGATCGTCTGGTTGATCGCGAACACCCGGCCGTGGAATCGCTGCGGCACCTTGACCTGCACCAGCGTCGCGTAGATGCCCTGCGACACGGACATCGCGGCGGCCAGGAGGAACACCCCGGCCGCGACGACGATCAGCGACGGCCGCAGGCCCATCACCAGGCTGCCGAGCGCGATCCCGACGTTGCCGGCGAGCACGCCGACCATCCGCCGGTGCCGCGGGCCGCCCCACAGCGCCATCCCGATCCCGCCCGCCACCGCGCCGAGGGCCTCGGCCAGCGCCACCTGTGCGACGTCGGTGACCGAGCCGAACGACAGCACGAGCGGCGAGACCAGTACCAGCGCGGGTGCGAGGAAAACGTTCGCCAGCGCGAAATACAGCAGCATCGTGCGGAAGCCGCGGTGGTTCCACGAGTACCGCAGCCCGCCCGCGATCGCCGTCAGCAGCGGCTCGCGCGGGCGCCAGCCCATCATGTCCGGGAACCGCACCAACAGCAGGCCCACGATCGCGAACGCGTAGCTCACCATGTCCAGGATCAGGATGCCGGACAGCTGGATCGCCGCCAGCAGTCCGGCCGCGAGCACCGGCATCAGCAGCTGGGCGAAACCGGTGGACAGCTGCGCGAGGCCCATCGCGTGACCGAGGTACTGCTTCGGCACCAGCTGCGCCACCGACGACTGGTAGGCGATGCGCTGGAACGACGCGGCCACCGACCCGAGCGGGATCAGCACGTAGAACAGCCACAGCTGGACGTGCCCGGTGATCAGCAGCAACGCCAGGACCAGCTGGATCCCGCCCGCGACGCCACTGGCCGCGATCATGATCCGCCGCCGGTCGCCACGGTCGACCAGGGCACCGGCCACCGGCAGGACGAGCACGCCGAACAGCAGCGCGAGCGCCCACAGCAGGCCGAGGTCGGCGACCGAGCCCGTGCGGGTGTAGAGCCAGATCGGCACCGCGAACGACGTCAGCGCCGAGCCGGTCGAGGACACCAGTTGCCCTGCCGTGATCGTGAGGAACCGGGCCATGCTCGGCTTCACCGAGGGTTTGTCGTCCACCTCCGCCCGATGGGTCTCGTGCACCGCCCAGGCCGCGTCGCCGCCGCGGGCGCGGACGTCGAGCTCGCCGGGATCGTCCAGCGCCGGGTGCACTTGCGTGACGATCTCCGCGAGTTCTTCGGCCCGGTAGCGAAGGAAGAAGTGCCCGGCCCGGTCGAGCACCACGAGCGCGGTGGTGTCGGTGAGGAACTCCCATTCCCGGTACCGCTCGGCGTAGTAGTCGGTGACCGGGTCCTCGGAGCCGACCACCGACACGATCGGCGCGCGCAGTTTGGCCACGCGGGCGTCGAGCAGGCCGCTGAAGTACTCCTCGGCGGCGCGGCTGTCGGCGCGCATGTTCGTGATGATCCGATCGGCCTGCGCCGGGTCGAGGTCGTCGGTGTCGACGCCCATGCCCTTGAGCCAGTTCGAGTAGTACCGGTTGCTGCGCAGCTTCTCCAGCCGGGTGCGCAGCGTGCCCATCGCACCCTTCATGCGGGCGAACGGGAAGATCGCGCCGATGTAGACGACCTCCAGCTCGCGGCCGCGCTCTTCGAGCAGCCGGGAGACGGCGACGGCGAGTGCGTTGCCGACACCGCAGTGACCGTAGATGGCCAGCGGGCCGTCGACGCGGTCGAGGATCTCGTCGGCCAGCCGCTCGACCAGGTCGTCGAAGGGCAGGGCCTCTTCGGACAGTCCGACGTCGTGGCCGGGGATGGCGACCGAGTAGAGCGAGTAGCCCTCCGGGAGCGCGTCGGCCAGCGGCTGGTAGACGATCGCGCTGCCGCCGCCGTACGGGAAGCAGACGTAGGTCAGCGTCCGCTGTGTCGTCGGCTTGGTCAGCTCGTACAGCAGATGGCGCGGCCGGTCGGTGGGGTCACCGTCCATGAAGGACGCCAGCTCGCGGATCGTGCGGTGCTGGAACAGATCCATGACGCCGACCTGCCCGGCACCCGCCTTGCCGATCCGCGCCACCACCTGGGTGGCCAGCATCGAGTGGCCGCCGAGGTCGAAGAAGTCGTCGTCGACACCCAGTTCGTCCACTTTGAGCACGTCCCGCCAGATTCCGGCCAGCAGGATCTCGACCGGGGTCGACGGCGCGACCAGCTCCTTGGTCGCGTCCCGGGACGCGACCGGTGCGGGCAGCGCCTTGCGGTCGAGCTTGCCGTTCGGGGTGAGCGGCAGCTCGTCGAGCCCGACGATCGACGGCGGGACCATGTAGTCCGGAAGGCTCTGCTTGAGCGCCGTCCGCAGCGCGCCGGGCTCGGCGTCGCCGACGACGTACCCGACCAGCCGCTTGTCCCCCGGCGTGTCCTCGCGGACGATCACGGCGGCGTCGCGCACCCCCGGCTGGGCGCGCAAAGTCGTCTCGATCTCCCCCAGCTCGATGCGGAGGCCGCGCAGCTTGACCTGGTGGTCGATCCGGCCGAGGAACGCGATCGTCCCGTCCGGGCGCCAGTGCGCGAGGTCGCCGGTCCGGTACATCCGTCCACTGTGGAACGGATCGGGCACGAACCGCTCGGCCGTCAGTTCCGGGCGGTTGTGGTAGCCCAGGGCGAGGCCGACTCCGGCGATGTGCAGTTCGCCGGGAACGCCGACCGGGCACGGCCGCCCGGCCCGGTCGAGAACGTAGATCCGGATGTTCTGGATCGGCGCCCCGATCGGCACCGACGCGACCTCCGCGAGCGCGGCCGGTGTGCAATGCCAGGCGGTGACGTCGATGGCGGCTTCGGTCGGGCCGTAGAGGTTGTGCAGCTCGCAGTCCGGCAGCCGCCGGGTGAACTCGCGGGCGGCGTCGAGCGGCAGTTCCTCGCCGCTGCACACGACCCGCCGCAGCGCTGTGCAGGTCTCGACGCCTTGTTCCGCGAGGAACAGTGTGAGCATCGACGGCACGAAGTGCGCGGTGGTGATGCCTTCGGACGCGAGCAGCTCGCGCAGGTACGCGGCGTCCTTGTGGCCGCCGGGTTCGGCGAGCACGAGCCGCGCGCCGGTCATCAAGGGCCAGAAGAACTCCCAGACCGACACGTCGAAGCCGGCCGGGGTCTTCTGCAGCACCGAATCGGTGCCGTCGAGGCGGTACGCGCGCTGCATCCAGTCGAGCCGGTTGACGATGCCGCGGTGACCGTTGGGCACGCCTTTCGGCTGGCCGGTCGAACCCGAGGTGTAGATGACGTACGCCGGGTCGTCCGGTCCGGCGAGCGGCTCGGGCGGTGTACCTGGCTGCCCGGCCGTCTCGGCAGGGTCGTCTAGAACCATGACGGTCGCGTCGCACTGGAAACCCAGCGTTTCGCGCAACGCCGCCTGCGTCAGCACGACGGGCGCGGCCGCGTCCCGCAGCATGAACGCCAGCCGATCGGCCGGGTACTCCGGGTCGAGCGGGACGTAGGCGCCACCGGCTTTCAGCACGCCGAGGAGCGCGACGACCAGCTCGAACGACCGCTCCGCGAACACCCCGGTGAGCACGCCCGGTCCGACGTCGAGGCCACGCAACCGGTGCGCGAGCCGGTTCGCTCGCTCGTCCAGCTCGCGGTAGGTCAGAGACTCGCCTCGGAAGGTCACCGCGGGCGCGTCCGGCGTCCGGGCGGCCTGCTCCTCGACGAGCGCGTGCAGGGTGGTCTGCGGGAACTCGGCCGTCGTGGCGTTCCAGCCCTCCAGGACGAGTTCGCGCTGCCCGGCGTCGAGGATGTCCAATTCGGACAGTCGCCTCTCCGGGTCGGCGACGATCGAGCTCAGCAGCGTGACCAGCCGTCCGGCCATCCCGGCGACCGTGTCCGCGGTGAACAGCGCGGTGTTGTGCACGAACTTGGCGATCAGCCCGCTTTCGACCTCGATCGCGTGGAACTCGAAGTCGAATCGGGTCGCGGGCAGGTCCATCGGCAGCCAGCGGAAGTCCACATCGGACTCCCCGGCCGCGCCCATCCGGCCCATCTCGTAGTTCTGCAGCACGAACATCGCCTGGAACACCGGCGAGCGGCTGACGTCGCGGGGCACGCCGAGCGCGTTCACCAGCCGCTCGAACGGGACGTCGGCGTGCTCGAAAGCGTCCAGCACGTGCCGCCGGGTGCGTTCGAGCAGCTCGGCGAACGTCGGATCGCCCGCGAGCTGGGCACGCAGGGGCAGCATGTTGATGAACATGCCCGCCACGCCCTCCAGCTCGGGCAGGCCGCGCCCGGCCGACGACGAGCCGATCGCGAAGTCCTCCTGGCCCGAGTACCGCGCCAGCAGCACCTGGTAGGCGGCCAGCAGGGTCATGAAGAGCGTGACGCCGTGCCCGCGGCTCAGCTCGCCGAGGGCACGGGCGAGATCGCGCTCGACGAAGAACTCGTGGATCGCGCCGTCGAAGCTCTGCTTGGCGGGCCGGGGCCGGTCGGTGGGCAGCTCCAGGGGCTCGACCCCGGTGAGCTGCGCCCGCCAGTGCTCCAGCTGCCGGTCGAGCTCGCCACCGGTGAGCGTCCGGCGCTGCCAGTGCGCGAAGTCGCCATACCCGATGCTCAGCGCGGGCAGCTCGGCCGTGCCGCCGGTGCTCAGGGCGTGGTACTGCGCGGCGAGGTCACGCAGCAGCAGGTCGACCGACCAGCCGTCGCCCACGATGTGGTGCGTGCACAGGACCAGCAGGTGCTCCTCGTCGGACACCCGGGCCAGGGTCGCGCGCAGCAGCGGGCCCGTGGCCAGGTCGAACGTCTCGGCCGCCGCGGCGTCGACGGCCGCGCGAGCCGCTTCCTCGCTTCCGGCTTCCACAATGGACATATGGACTGTGGCCGAGGATTCGATGTGGACGTTCGGCTGCCCGTCTTCCCCGGCCGGGAAACGCATCCGCAGCGCCTCGTGCCGCACCGGCAGGGTGTCCAAAGCGGACTGAAGCGCGGCGACGTCGAGCCGTCCGGTCAGCCGGATCGGCACCGGGACGTGGTACGACCCGGTGCCCGGCGCGAACTGCTCCATGAACCAGACGCGTTCCTGCTGATACGACAGCGGGACGACGGCGTCGCCGGGACGCGGCGTGATGGTCGCGGCCGGCTCCGCGCGCCGTCGCAGCCGCCGTTCGAGCAAAGCGCGGCGCGCGGCCGCGCTGGTTTCGTCGATCGTGGTCATGAGAGCTCGCCTTCGGCCAGCTGGCGCTGGACCTCTTCGTCACTGAGCTGGTCGAGGTCCTCGGCGAGCCGCCGCTCGATCTCGGCGGCGAGCCCGGCGACGGTGGTGAGGGTGAAAAGCCCCCGCACCGGGATGTCGACCTCGATCTGTTTGCGGAGCCGGGCCATCGCGCGGATCGCCAGCAGCGAGTTGCCGCCACGGGCGAAGAAATCGTCGTGCGCACCGAGATCGTCGACGCCGAGCAGCTCGCCGAGCACCTCGGCGACGAGTTCTTCGGCCGCGGTCCGGGGTGCGACGTACGCCGTCGCCTTATCGGGTTCGGGATCCGGAAGCGCGGCCCGGTCGAGCTTGCCGCTGGCCGCCATCGGCAGCGCGTCGAGCGTCACGAACCGGGTCGGCACCAGGTACTCCGGCAACGTCTTCCGCAGGGCCTCGGCCGCGCCCTCGGTGCTGCCGACGACATAGCCGACGAGCGCGTCGCCGCGGACCGCCACAGCCGCGTCCCGCACTTCCGGCAGCTCGCGCAGCGCCGCTTCGACTTCGCCGGGCTCGATGCGGTAGCCGCGCAGCTTCACCTGCTCGTCGACGCGGCCGAGGTAGTCGAGCGTGCCGTCGCGGCGCCAGCGGGCGAGGTCACCGGTCGCGTACATCCGGCCGGACGGACCCTCGACGAATTTCTCGGCGGTCAGGTCCGGCAGCCCGAGGTAGCCGCGGGCGAGCTGCGGCCCGGCGACGTACAGCTCGCCCGGGACGCCCGGCGGCACCGGCTGCCGCCGCTCGTCGAGGACGTACACACGGGTGCCGGGCACCGGATGGCCGATCAGAACGGGGCCGGACGGCAGTGCGTCCCCGGGTTCGATCCGGTGCACGACGCAGCCCACCGTGGCCTCGGTCGGGCCGTACTCGTTGACGACGAGTGTGCCGGGGTGCCGCTTCCGCCACGACTGAACGGCTTCGGCCGTCAGCGCTTCGCCACCGAGCACCAGCTCCCCCGTCGGGAACAACTCCTCGGCGAGGACGGCGAGGTGCGTCGGGGTCGCCTTGACGAACGTCGGGCGGCCGCCGTCGACCACCGCGCCCCCGGCGGTGAGGGTGCCGAGCAGCGTCGTCACGGTGAGGTCGAACGACGGCGACGTGTGCAGCAACGCCCGCCCGGCCAGACCGGGGTAGGCCTCACGCGCCCACGCCAGGTACGTGTCGACGGCCCGATGCTCGACCTCGACGCCCTTGGGCCGCCCTGTCGAGCCCGACGTGTAGATCACGTAGGCGACGTCGCCCGGCCCTGCCGCCGGTTCCGGGTCTTCGGTGGCCGCGGTGGACCACTCGGCCGGGTCGTCCAGGGCCAGCGTTTTGGTGTCCACTGTGGACTCTCCGGTGACCAGCACGAACGGGGCGCCCGCGTCGGCGAGGATCAGCGCCTGCCGGGAAGCCGGGTTGGCCGGGTCGAGCGGGACGTAGGCCGCGCCGCTCTTCAGCACCCCGAGCACGCCGGTCAGCAGGTCCGCCGAATTCGGCACGCACACGCCGACGACGGTGCCGGGACCGGCGCCCAGCTCACGCAGCCGGTGTGCGACACGGTTGGCACGCGCGTTCAGTTCGGCGTACGTCAGGCGAACTCCGCCGAAGTCGACGGCGGGAGAGTCCGGGGTCCGCCGGACCTGGTCCTCGAACCGGGCGTGCACGGTCGTCGCGTCCGAGGTGGACACTTCTGCCGGGTTCCACCCGGTCAGGACCAGCTCGCGCTCGGCGTCCGACAGCAGCGGGAGGTCCGCGACCGACCGCGCCGGATCCGCCAGCGCCGCGGTCAGCAGCCGCAGGTACCGCTCGGCCACGGCTTCGGCGGTCTCGCGGTCGAACAGGTCGGTGCGGTAGACGAGCCTGCCGTCCACGGCGGTCAGGTCGATCGCGATGTCGTCCTTCGCGGTGGCCGAGCGGACCGGCTCCAGCCCCGAGTCGGGCAGGAAGTTGAACCCCAGCTGATACAGCGCCTGCACGCCGGGGTCGCGCTCGGCGACGGCCGCCTCGGCGACCGCCTGGAACGGCACCTGGCTGTGGTCGATCGCCTCCAGCAGCGTGGTCCGGACCCGGCCGACCAGCTCGGTGAACGCGGGTGCGCCCGAGCAGTCGACCCGCACGGCCATCTGGTTGACGAACATGCCGATCAGGTCGGCCAGTTCGGGCAGGTCTCGACCGGCGACCGGGACGCCGACGACGATGTCGTCCACACGGGACAGTCGAGACAGCAGTGCCGCGTAGCCGGCCAGCAGCACCATGAACGGCGACGCCGAGAGCTCCCGGCTCAGCTCGCCGACCCGGTCGATCAGTCCGTCGGGGAGGGCGAAGTCCACCTGGTCACCGGTGAACGTCAGCTCCGCCGGGCGCGGCCGGTCGGTGGGCAGGCCGTGCACCGGCGGCAGCCCGGCGAGCTGCGTCCGCCAGTAGTCCAGCTGTCCGCCGGACGTTTCGAGCTGCCCGCGTTGCCAGGCCGAGTAGTCCGGGTACTGGATGGTCAGCTCGGGCAGCTTCGGCTCGCGGCCCTCGAACACGGCGTCGCACGCCTCGCCCAGCTCGGCCCCCAGCACCAGCACCGAGGCGGCGTCGAACACGGTGTGGTGCACGACGAACGTGAGCACCCACTCGTCGTCGGCCATGCGGCACACCTGGGCCCGCCACGGCGGCGGCGAGTCGAGCGGAATGGCCCCGTGGGAGACGGCGCCGACGAGTTCGGCGAGCCGGTCACCGCGGATGTCGGCGGGCAGATCCCGCAGGTCGTGCACCTCGGGCTCGATCGGCACCTCGGCGTGCACCACCTGTACGAGCGCCCCGCCGTCCATGCGGAACGACGTGCGCAGAGCCTCGTGCCGCCCGACGATGACGCCGAGCGCGGTGCGCCACTGCGCCGCGGTCAGCGGGCGGTCCTGGCGGGCCTGGCAGTGCAGGTTGTACACCGGGGACGCCGGGTCGAGCTGGCCGGACAGCCAGATCCGCTCCTGCCCGAACGAGGCCGGGAACGTCCATTCCTTCGTGTCGCTCATGATTTCCTGTTCAGTGTCTGGTGGTGAACCCGGTCAAAGGTGGCGTGATCGAACCTCTGGCGCGTTCTGAACCGGTCGATGAGCCAGCGGGAGTGTCCACAAGGGACGCTTCGCGGCGCCGGAGTGCCCGGTTCAAGAACTTTGCCCGGCTCCACAAGGGGTCGTGAGTGGCAAAGAGGGTTAGAACGACCATTGCCACTCACGACCCCGAGCAAAGCGCCCAAAAAGTTCACAATGGCAAGATTTGAGTCCCTTGTGGACAGTCGCGGGCACGCCGGACCAACGGGCCGGCCCTCGGCTCGTGTCAGAAGATCCTGCCTGTGGAGTCACGACCCACCGCACGACTCAGCGCTCGAGCTTCGGGATGGTGGTCCGGGCGGGTTCGGCGGGCGCCTCGGTCTTGCCGGCGCGCAGCTCCTCGATCCGCTCGACCAGAGTGGCCACTGTGGACGCTTCGAACAGCGTCTTCATCGCCAGCCGCGTGCCCGTGGCCTTGCGCACCTGGGCGATGAGCTGGATGGCGACCAGCGAGTTGCCGCCGAGGGCGAAGAAGTCGTCGTGCACGCCGATCTTCTCCACGCCGAGCAGCTCGGTCCACTGCCGGGCGATCTCGGTCTCCAGCTCGGTGCGCGGGGCGACGTAGTCGTCCTCCGACACCGCGACTGGCGCATCGCCGGGTTCGTCCAGTTCTTCGGCGCTGACCCGGTGCTCGATCAGCTCCCGCACCGGCAGGGTGCTGATCACCACTTGTCCGCCGAGGCCGGGGGCCAGTGCCCGGACGAACGCCTCTGCGCCGTCCACCGGCCGGATCCCGGTCGACGCCTTGTCCACAGTGGACACCGTCGACACTGCGGGTGCCGAAAGGCTGCCGCCCACGGCGTCCTGATCGACCTGGCGCAGCACGAAGTCCTCGATCGTGACGAGCACGCGGCCGGTCTCGTCGCACAGCGAGAGGTCGGCCGCCACCACCTGGTCGCCACCGGAATCGCGGTAGCGCAGATGACTGCGGAAACTCGCCGGGAGCGCGTCGTGCACGACGATCCGGCCGTAGCTCATCGGCAGGTAGGTGCCGCTCCCCCGGCCGCGGCCGAACGCGGTCGCGACGTCCAGCAGTGCCGGGTGCAGTCCCCACGCGCCGACGTCACCCGCCGCCGCCTCGGGAGCCGTGATCGTGGCCAGTTCCTCCTGTGCGCCGATGCGGTGTTCGCGCAGCGCCGCCCAGCGCGGGCCGAAGGTGACCATGCTGGTGCGGCCGGTGCCGAAGCCGTGCCCGTCGTCGATCGGCTCGGTCCGTCCTGCCACCGCCTCGATGTCCACAGTGGACGTCGGACGCGCCGCGACCCACCCGGCGGATCCGCGCACGTGGGTCCGGCTCGCGCCGGCGACGTGGCTGGTCACGGTGAAGTCGTCGCCGTCGAACTCCACGCGGTACTCCGCGGTGGCGCCGTCCGGGACGCCGAACGGCTCCAGGAACGCGACGTCCCGCAGCTCGACGACGTGTCCGTCACCGGGCTTCGGCAGCGCCGCGGCCACCGCCGCGCGGACGGTCTCCAGATGTCCCGTGCCCGGCACCACCGGCACCCCGGCGATCCGGTGCTCGTCGAGCAGCCAGTGTGTGGCCGCCGAGACGAGCCCGTGCGCGCCGTCCTCGATGCGCGTGGTGAGCACGGGGTGCTCGACCGGGCCGAGCGCCCGCGATCGGGCGGTGCGGATCGTGGCAGGCGCGGCCACCTCCGCGGCCATACCGACTTCGTCCCAGCCACCCCAGGCATGCGAGACCAGCCGCGCCTGCCAGCCGTGACCGCCCCGCGCGTAAGCGTCGAGGAAGTTGTTGGCGGCGCAGTAGTCGACCTGCCCGATGCCGCCGACCACCGCGGTGATCGACGAGCACAGTGCGACGAAGTCCATCGGCAGGTCGGCGAACGCCTCGGCCAGAGCCAGCGTCCCGGCGATCTTCGGGGCCAGCACGGCCTCGGCCGCGGCCCGCTCCTTCACCTCGGCGACCCCGCCGCCGGGCATCCCGGCGGCGTGCACGATCCCGTCGAGGCCGCCGAACTCGCGCTCGGCCAGCTCACGCACCTCGCGCAGGCGCGCCGCGTCGGTGACGTCGGCGGCGACGACGTGCACCACCGCGCCCGCGGCCTCCATCCGCCGCACGGCGAGCATCGTGCGCCCGGCGCGGTCGGTCCCGCCGTGCGCGGCGAGGTGCGCGTCCCACTCCGCCCGCGGCGGCAGCCCGGCGCGGGCGAGCAGCACGAGCTTCGCCCGCACCCGGCGGGCGAGGTCCTCGGCGAGCGTGATGCCGATCCCGCCGGTCCCGCCCGTGATCAGGTACCGGCCACCCTCTCGCAGCACCGGCTCGGCGGTCGCGGGCAGTTCGAGCTGGGTGTAGTCCAGCACCCAGCGACGCCCGGCCCGCAGCGCGACCTCGGCCGCCGCGTCGGCCGGGCGGAACAGCTCGGCGATGGTGTCTTGCAAGCGATCGACATCGATCCGGCGCACCACCGTTCCGGCGACCTCCAGCGGCACCACCCGGGCGATGCCGGCGAGGGTCGCGTGCTCGGGGCGGGTCAGGTCGGTGCCGGTGACGTCGGCTGTGCCGGTGCTCACCACGTCGATCCGCACCGGCTCGCCCCAGGCCTGGACGAGGTTGAGCACGCTGAAGAACCCGCGGTCTTGGGCGGCCATGCCGCGTTCGTCCCCGGCCAGCGTCCAGGCGTGCACGACTCGTTCGGGCCGGGTGGGCAGCGCGGACACGAGCGCGTCATAGTCCTCGCGCACGCCGGGCCGGACGGTGAATCCGGTCTCCGACGCGGTAAACCCGTCGCCGGGACGCACCTCGGTGACGGTCACACCCGCGTCCCGCAGCAGTCCGGGCAGGACGGCGTCGGCGGCGAAGACGAGCGCGTTCGCGAAGGGCTCGCGTCTCAGGTCCGGTTCCGCCTGTCGCCACGCCGGGACCGCGAACCACTCGGCCAGCGGCAGCGGACCGCTCGACCGCGCGGGCTGGGTGGCCGTGACCGGGTCCGGATCGACCCAGTACCGCTTGCGCGCGTACGGATAGCCGGGCAGCGGTACCCGGTGGCCGGGCGCGCCGAACATCCTTGTCCGGAGGGAAACCCCATTCGTCCACAAGAGACCGGCGGCGCCATACAGTGTTTCGACGTCACCGATGCGCTCGGTACGGCCCGGCAGGCTCGGCTGCGGCGCGGGCATTCCCTTGGGGACCTGGCCTCGGGCCAGCCCGGACAGCTGATGACCCGGGCCGCATTCGACGAGTGCCCAGCGGCCGCCGCGCTCGAACAGGGTCTTGACGCAGTCGCCGAACCGGACGGCCTGGCGCAGGTGGGAAGCCCAGTAGGCGGGGTCGATCGCTTGAGCGTCGGTGATCCAGTCGCCGGTGACGTTCGACAGGAACGGCAACTCGGGCGCGACGGCCTCGACGGCGGCGACGGCCTCGGTGAACTCGGCGAGGACCGGGTCCATCATCGGCGAGTGGAACGCGTGCGAGGTCACCAGTTCGCGGCACTGCACGCCGCTGGCCTTGAGCGTCGCCGCGAAGTCCGCGACCGCGTCCGGCGGCCCGGCCACGACGCACGTGCCGGGCCCGTTCACCCCGGCGACAGCGAGGGTGCCCGGCAGCCGCGTGGCGACGCTCCCCTCGTCGAGCTGAACGGCCAGCATCGCCCCGGCGGGCATCGACTGCATCAGGCGGCCGCGTGTGGCGACCAGCTTCAGCGCGTCCGGCAGGGTGAAGACCCCGGCGACGGTGGCGGCGACGTACTCGCCGACCGAGTGACCGATCATCGCCGCGGGCCGCACGCCCCAGCTCTGCCACAGCTTCGCCAGTGCGTACTCGACGACGAACAGCGCGGGCTGGGTCACGCGGGTTTCCCGCAGCGCCTTCTCGCCATTGGAGGAGAAGATCAGGTCGCGCAGCTCCGGCAGCTCGGCTTCGAGCAGCCGCAGGCACTCATCGACGGTCGCGGCGAACACCGGCTCGGCCTCGTACAGCTCGGCGCCCATCCCGGCGTATTGGGAACCCTGCCCTGGGAAGAGGAACGCCACGTTCGTCTCCCCGGCCTGCGCGGACACGAGGCGCCGGGGGTCCCGCAGCCCGTCGACAGCGTCCTCCGGGTCACGGGCGACGACGACCGCGCGGTGCGGGTACTCGGTGCGCCCGGCGGCCAGGGTGTGGGCCACGTCCGCGAGATCGAGGTCGACGTCCTCCGCCAGCCGCTCGGCCAGCTTGTCGACCGCGGTAGAGAGCGCTTCCGCGGTGTTGGCCGACACCCGCAGCAGGTGCGCCGGGTGCGGCGCCCGGAACCGCTGCGGGGTCGGTGCCTCTTCCAGCACGACGTGCGCGTTGGTGCCTCCGACGCCGAACGAGCTGACGCCCGCCCGCCGCGGCACCGGGCCCGCCTCCCATTTCGTCACCCCGCGCGCCGGGTAGAACGGGCTCGCCGGGAAGTCGATACCCGGGTTGGGTTCTTCGTAGTTGATGGTCGGCGGGATCAGCCCGTGCTCCATGACGAGCACGGCCTTGATCAACGAGACCACGCCCGCCGCCTGCGACAGGTGGCCGATGTTGGACTTCACCGAGCCGATCGCGCACCAGCCGGTGTCCGCGACCCCGTTCCCGTACACAGTGGACAGTGCGGTGATCTCCATCGGGTCGCCGAGCGCGGTGCCGGTGCCGTGCGCCTCGACGTAGCCGATGGTGCGCGGCTCGACACCGGCCATGCCGACGGCCTGCGCGACAGCCTCCGTCTGCCCGGACACGCTGGGCGCGGAGAAACCGACCTTGGTGGCGCCGTCGTTGTTGATCGCGTTGCCCAGCACCACGCCCCGGATGTGGTCGCCGTCCTCGATCGCCTGCGACAGCCGCTTCACCAGCACGACCCCGGCGCCGCTGCTCCAGACCGTGCCGTTGGCGTCGGCGTCGAACGCGCGCACGTGGCCGTCCGGCGAGGTGAAGCCTTCGACGCCCAGGTAACCGATGCCGTGCGGCATCTCCAGGTTGACCCCGCCGGCCAGGGCCATGTCGCACTCGCCGTTGCGCAGCGCCTCGCAGGCCAGGTGCACCGCGACCAGGGACGTCGAGCAAGCGGTGAACACCGCGAGGCTCGGGCCGCGCAGGTCGAGCTTGTACGACACCGAGGTCGTCAGGTAGCTCGGCTGATTGCCGGTCGAGATGCCGATACCGCCGTGCTGCGAGGCGAGGATCCGCTCGTTGCGCAGCAGGTTCTCCTTCAGGTAGCCGGTGCCTCCGGAACCGCCGTAGACGCCGATCGCGCCGTCGAAGCGGGCGGGGTCGTAGCCCGCGTCGGTCAGCGCGGCGTGGCACGACTGGAGGAACAGCCGATGCTGCGGGTCGGTGATCTCGGCCTCGCGGCTGGTCATGCCGAACAGTTCCGCGTCGAACTCGTCGAAGCCGTCGACCACGGCGGTGGCGTTCACCCAGCTCGGATCGTCCACAGTGGCCGGTTCGGCGCCGCGGGCGATCATCTCCTCGCGGGTGGCGGGCACGATCGACTCGACGCCGTCGACGAGGTTGCGCCAGAACTGCCGCGCGTCACGCGCGCCGGGCACGCGCACGTCCAGTCCGACGATCGCGATCGGTTCGGCGCCGGGATCGCCGGTGCCGGTTTCGGGGTGGTGGGTCACGGTGGTGCTCCTATTCGGGGCCGGCCGGGCCGGTGGTGCGGCGGGGTCTTCTGGTCTGGATGCGGCCTCGGCGGGCGGCGACGCGCTCGGCGGCGCGGGCCAGTTCCGGGCCGGCGGCGCCGCCGGAGTGCAGGTGCACGGCGAGGGCGCGGACGGTGGGGTGGCTGAACAGGTCGACCATCGGGATCCGGCGGGCGAGCCGGGCGGTGATCTGGGCGTGCACCCGGGCCAGGGCGAGCGAATGCCCGCCCACGTCGAAGAAGTTGTCGGTGCGCCCGACTTCGGCGACGCCCAGGACGTCGCACCAGGCACGAGCGATCACGGCCTCGGTCACGGCGAGCGCCGCCGGGTCCACGGCCACCGACGGCGGCCGTGCCTGGACGCGGGCCGCCGATGCAGGCGCGGCGGTGCGGACGCCCGCCCGCGGCAGCTCCGGCACGCTCGTCCCGACCGGCGCGTCCGGCGCCGCGGCAAGCGCGCCGAGCAGGGCGACGTAGTCCTCGGCGAGCCCGGCCATCCGGGCGTGGTCGAACAGGTCCGGGTTGTACAGCAGTTCGACGCCGTCGTCGTGGACGTACACCGTGAGGTCGAACGGCGACCCCGGCTTGTCGACCGGCAGCCACGCCGAGGCCACGCCGGGCAGGTCCAGCCGCGGCTCGGCGAAGTTCAGGACGTTGAACATCACCTGCACGAGCGGGGCGTGCGCGGGATCACGGGACACGCCGAGCGCCTCGACGAGCCGCTCGACCGGCGCGGCCGGATGCGCTGTCGCGGCGAGGAGTTCAGCGCCGCCGTCGCGGACGTGCGTGGCGAAGTCCGCGGCGTCGTCGGCCCGCAGCCGCACCGGCACGATGTCCACGAAGAACCCCGCGACCTCCTGGCACTCGGCGAGCTGCCGGTCCGCGACGACCGTGGCGACCAGGTGGTCGGTCGCGCCGGTGAGCCGCCGCAGCAGCTGGCCGAACGCGGCGAGCAGCACCCCGGCGCGCGTCGTGCCGGTGCGGGCGGCCAGCGCCCGGACCGACTCGGCGGAACCGTCCGGAAAGGACTGACGCAGGCTCGCGCCCCGATAGGTCTGCACGAGCGGGCGCGGCCGGTCACGCGGAAGGTCCACTGTGGATGGCGCACCGGTGAGATGTCCGGTCCACCAGGCGACGTCGACGGCCTCCCGGCGTTCATCGCGTCCGGCCCGCCACACCGCGTAGTCCGCATAGGACGCCACCGGCGGCGGCAGCGGCTCGCCCCGGTAGGCCGCCGACAGGTCGGCGCACAGCAGGTCCTGCGACCAGCCGTCGAACACCGCGTGATGCAGCGTGAAGCCGAGCACGTGCTCCGTCTCGCCGAGCCGGTAGAGCCGCACACGCCAGGGAGCCTCGCGGTCGAGGTGCACCGGCGTCGCGGCATCGGCGGCCAGCCGGGCCCGGAGACCGTCTTCGGTCACCGGCGCCACCGGCAGCGGGACGTCCGACGGCGGCAGGCGATCCGCCAGCGGCGTGCCGTCGACGGCACGGATCCGCCAGCGGAGCACGTCGTGCCGCTCGGCGACCGCGCGCAAGGCGTGGCGCAGCGCGTCGATGTCCAGCGCACCGGTCAGCCGGAACGCCATCGCGATGTTGTACGGCGCGGCCTCCGGGGCGAGCTGGTCGAGGAACCACATCCGTCGCTGCTGCGGGGACAGCGCGGGCGCGTGCCCCGTGGTCAGCCCCGGCCCGGTCAGCGGCGACGCGGCCGCGACCCGCCTGGTGAGCTCGTCGAGTGTGCCGCCTGCGAAGACGTCCTCCGTGGCGACGTCCGCGGCCAGCTCCGCCCGCAGCGCCGCGACCAGGCGCATCGCGGCGATCGAGTTCCCGCCCGAGGCCAGGAAATCCGTCCCCGCGCCGTCGCCGAGCACTCGCCGCCAGAGAGCCGCGACCGCGCGTTCGGCCGGGGTACCGAGCGGACCGAGGTCCTCCTGTTGTCCCGCCAGCGCCGCTTCGGCCAGGTCACGCAGCGCGGGCCCGTCGATCTTGCCGGAGACCGGGTTGACCGGCAGGCGGTCGAGCACCCGGACCGCGGCCGGGCGCATCGCCGCGGTGAGCCTGTCCCGGCCGAGTGCGTCCACATCGGACGGTGCGGACGCCGGTGTCAGGAAGGCCACCAGCCGGTTGCCCGCCGGCCCGGGGACGGCGACCACGGCGGCGGCGTCGACGTCCGGGTGAGTCGTGAGCGCGGCTTCCACCTCGCCCAGCTCGATCCGCTGGCCGCGGACCTTCACCTGCCGGTCGGCGCGGCCGGCGAACTCGAGACGGCCGTCGGGCAGCTCGCGAGCCAGGTCGCCGGTGCGGTAGAGCCGTTCCCCCGGCGTGTGCGGGTCGTCGACGAACTTCGCGGCGGTCAGCTCCGGGCTGCCGAGATAGCCGAGCGCGAGACCCGGACCGCCGACGAGCAGCTCGCCGATCTCGCCGGGCGCGACCGGCCGCAGCTCGGCGTCCACGACGTACGCCCGGTGGTTCGGCGTCGGGCGGCCGAGCGGCAGCGGGTCGGTGGGGAGGCCGGTGACCTCGTCGGCGACGACCACCACGGTGGTCTCGGTCGGGCCGTAGAGGTGGAAGAACCGACGGCCCGGCAGCCAGCGCGCGGCGAGGTCCGCGGGCACCGGCTCGCCACCGCAGGCGACGACGCGCCAGCCGGGAACGGCCGCGGGGTCCACCATGGACAGCAATGTCGGCGTGACGAAGCCCCACTCGACGTCGTGCTCGACGAGGAACCGTCGCAGTCGTTCGGGGTCGGCCCGGTCGGCGGCGCCGACGAGCTGGACCGAGCCGCCGTGTGCCAGCGGGACGAACACGTCCATGGTGAAGGCGTCGAAGGCGAGTGAGGAGATGCCGAGCGTCCTGGTGCCGGGCCGGATCGCGAAGGCGGCGGCGAACCCGGTGACGAACGCGACCACGTTGCGGTGACTGGTCAGTACGCCTTTGGGGCGGCCGGTGGAGCCGGAGGTGTAGAGGAGGTGGACGAGGTCGTCCGGCCCGGCGGGGCATTCGACGGGCCCGTCCGCGGGCGGGGGCACGTCGAGAGCCTCGATACCTTCCGTGGCACCGAATTCGGCCCGCGCGCGATTACCGACGACGAGGGAGATCCCGGCGTCCGCGGCGATCTCGGCCAGCCGCGCCTTCGGGCCGCCGGGTTCGAGCGGCACGTAGGCGGCACCGGACAGCAGCACGCCCACGACGGTCGAGATCAGCTCCGGCCGCCGGTCGGCGCAGATGCCGACGCGGGTGCCCGGCCCGGCACCCCGGGCCCGCAGCAGCCGGGCGACGCCGGTCGCCGACGCGACCAGCTCGCGGTAGGTGAGCCGGGCGTCGCCCTGCCGGACGGCGACGGCGTCCGGGGTGCGCGTGGCCTGGGCGAGGATCAACCCGGTGAGCGTGGTGTCCGGATAGGACAGTGGCGGGCCGTGGCCGCCCGCGACGGGCAAGGTGTCGGTCACCGAGGGCTCCCCTGGTCGGATGTGTGCAGTGGGTCGATCCAGTGCCGCTCCCGTTGGAACGGATAACCCGGCAACGGGACGCGGCCCGGTTCACCGCCCGCGACCCACTCGACTTCGCCGCCTCCGGCCCAGTGGGCAGCCAGATCCCGCATCGCCCCGGCCGGACCCTCGACGTCGGTTCCGTTCGCCAGCAGCGCGTCGAGCGCGGCGACCGCCGACGTGACCGAGTCCGCCACCACGGCGGCCCGGCACGCGAACGCCCGCCGGACCGAAAGCGTGTACGCCGCGTCCCCGAGGTCCGGCGCGTCCGTGGCGAGCCGCTCGCGCAGCCGGGATACCGCCTCGCGCAACGCTTTCGCGTCACGCGCGGACACCGGCAGGACGAACGGACCGCTCGCCTCGATCCGCGGCGGGACGGCAGGGGCCTCCGCCACGATCATGTGCACGTTCGTGCCGCCCATGCCGAACGAGCTGACCCCGGCCAGCCGCCGCTCGCGGACGGGCCAGTCAGTGGCTTTCGCCGGGACGTACCAGGGGCCGCCCGCGAGGTCGACCTCCGGATGCGGGGCCGTGAAGTGCAGGCTCGGCGGGATGACGCCGTGCCGCACGGACAACACGGCCTTGATCAGCCCGGCGACACCGGCCGCCGTGTCGAGGTGCCCGATGTTCGTCTTCACCGAGCCCAGCGCACACGTTTCCGGCGGCGCGTCCCGGTAGACGCGGTTGAGCGCGGCCACCTCGATCGCGTCGCCCAGCGGGGTGCCGCTGCCGTGGGCTTCGAGCAGCGCGACCTCGTCCGGGGCGATCTCCGCGACGGCCAGCGCCTCGGCCACCGCGGCCGCCTGCCCGGCCGGTCCCGGTACGGCGTAGCCCGCGCGGTCCGGGCCGTCGTTCGTGATCGCCCAGCCGGGAAGTACGGCGTAGACGTGGTCGCGGTCGGCGAGGGCGTCCGCCAGCCGCCGCAGCACGACCACCCCGGCGCCCGAGCTGAACCCGGCGCCCGCCGCGTCGACGTCGAACGCGCGGCACCGGCCGTCCGGCGAGGCGAGCCCGCCGCTGCGATACCGGGGCCACGTCACGCTCGCCCCGCCGGCCAGCGCGACGTCGCACCGGTAGTCCGCGAGGCTCTGCGCGGCCAGCGCCACCGCCGCGAGCGAGCTGGAGCACGCGCTCTGCACGGCCATCGCCGGCCCGGTCAGCCCGAGCCGGTAGGCGACCTGGCCGGGCAGGTGGTCGGTGAGCTGGCGGCCGGTCAGCCGCCCTTCCCAGTCGTCCGGGTCGACGTCACCGGTCACCGCCGGATTGCCGAACAGGTGGAACAGGAAGTAGCGATTCACCGAGGTGGCCGTGAACACCCCGACAGGCCCGGTCTCGGCGGCGGGGTCGCGTCCCGCGTCTTCGAGTGCCTGCCACGCCGTTTCGAGGAAAAGCCGGTGCTGCGGGTCGGTCCGCGCGGCCTCGTCGGCGGTGAACCCGAAGAACCCGGCGTCGAACTCCTCGACACCCTCGATCCGGCCGCCCGCCCGTACGTACGCCGGGTCGGCACGCAGGCCCGGACCGATGCCCAGCGCCGCCAGCTCGTCGTCGCTGTAGTCGTGGATCGAGTCGACGCCCGCGCAGAGGTTCCACCAGAACGAGGCGGCGTCCGGCGCGCCGGGGAACCGGCAGGCCAGCCCGACGACGGCGATGAGATCCCCGGCCTGCTCCTCCGCGGTGACAGGCGGCTGAGTGTCCGAAGTGGACTCCGTGAGCCAGGCGGCCTGCCCGGCGATCGTCGTGCGCTCGAACAGGGCGAGCAGCGGGAGGTCCACCCCGAACTCGTCGGCCAGCCGCGACTGAACCCTGCCGAGCCGCAGCGAGTCGCCACCGGCGTCGAAGAACGCCTCGGTGCGCCCGACCCGGTCGCGGCCCAGCACCGCGCACCAGATCCGGTGCACGCGTTCCTCGGCCGGGGTCAGCCGCTCGGCCGGGACGGTCGCGGTCGCCCGCGGGTCCGGAAGCGCCAGTTCGTCGAGTTTTCCGGTGACGGTCAGCGGAAAACCGTCCAGGACCGCGACGGCCGCGGGTACCGAGTAGCCGGGCAGGACGTCCGCCAGCGCGGCCCGCAGCACCCGGCCGTCCGGACGCGGACCGGCCGAGGTCACGTAGGCGAGCAGGTCGCCGTCGCGCACGATCGCGCGGGCTTCGGCCACGCCGGGCTGTTCGGTGAGCCGGGCCTCGATCTCGATCAGCTCCACCCGGAAGCCGCGGACCTTGACCTGCCGGTCGATACGGCCCAGGCAAACGAGGTTCCCGTCGGGCAGCAGCCTCCCGAGGTCGCCGGTCCGGTAGCGGCGGCCGCCGTCGGCCGTCACCCCGAACGCCGGGCTCGGCTGGTCGAGGTAGCCGTCGACGAGGTGGTGCCCGCGCACTTCGAGTTCGCCGCTGTCCAGCACGGCGAGCGTGAACCCGGGCAGCGCGCGCCCGATCGGCAACGGCCCGTCGTCGTCCGGGTCCAGCGCGGCGGCGGTCGTCCGGTGGTGCGCGGCGAAAGTGACCTCGGTGGCGCCGTAGCCGTTGACGAACACGCACTCCGGCGCGAACCGGCCGCGGCGGACGTCGGCGTGGGTCGCCTGCTCGCCGCCGAGCAGCACGGTCCGCACGGACGGGAGGCCGGTCTCGCCGAGGACGTCGAGCAGGTGCCGGTAGACCGTGGGCGTCGAGTGGTAGACGGTCACGTCGTGCCGGGCCAGCTCGCGCGCGGCGTGGGCGAGGCCGTGCGCGCGCAGGTCGATCGGCACGAGCGCGGCGCCGGTGAGCAGTGCCGGGTAGAGGTCCGGGATCGCCGCGTCGAAGCCGAATGACGCGAGCAGGCTGAGCCTGTCGGCCGCGGTGATGCCGAGCGCGGCGATCTGGTTGTCGACGACGTGCAGGAGGTTGCGGTGGGTCTGCGCGACGGCCTTCGGCCGGCCGGTGGACCCGGAGGTGAACAGCACATATGCCGGGCTGTCCGGATCGGATTCGGGCACCGGGAGCGGCGCGGTCTCCGTGCCCGAACGCACGAGCCGCACGGATCCGTTGCGGCACAAAGACTCGGCCAGCTCAAAGTACTCCGGATCCGCGAGCACGGCGGTCACTTGCGCGGCCGCGAGCTGGTACTCGAGACGCTCCAGAGGGAAGGTCGGGTCCAGTGGGACGTAGGTGCAGTCCGCGGCGAGCGTGCCGAGGATCGCCGCGATCGCGGGGCTGCCGTGCCCGGTGACGAGCCCGACCCGCTCCCCCGGCCGGACACCGGCGTCGCGCAACCTCAGCGCGCGGCCGCCCGCGAGCCCGGCGAGCCGAGCGTAGGTGAGCCCTGTGCCGTGCTCGAAGACCGCGATCCGGTCGGGCGATTGCCGGGCGTGCATGTCGAATCGGCTGACGCAGCCGGCTGGTGTCATCGGGCGGCGAGCAGTCGCTCCGAGGTTTTTCGGGCGCACGACAACAACGGCGTGGACTTCATCTTGCTCCCCAGTGACCATTCAGGCGAAGAATCACGCAAGGTTAAGACGACCGGCCTCGCCGAGGAATACGAATACCGCCGATTTAGTCCTGATGGCTCATCGATCTTGGACCATACGTTGCAGCAACCCACGTCTTCCAGCCCAATCGGCCACCCGGACGGCATTTAGTGCCCGAATTTCCGACCACCATCGACACTCGATCAATTACCCTCAGTAATGGTGTCGGATATTAACCGACACCATGCCGAGAAATACGTTCACAAACGGTCGGCGGACGAATTCTCCGCAATCGATTCAGAATTCCTGCCGCCGCGACCCCTGGGCCGGATGCGCCGCGAAAGCCACTTCCGCGGTACTGAAGGTGGCTTTCGCGGCACGTCACGACCTGCGGCTCGACTAGCTCGCTTGCTGCTCGGCGATCCAGTCCCGGTACACCGTCACATCGGTCCAGATGCCCAGACCGCTGGCGCACTTCGGGTCCGTGTCACCGTCACGGCTGGTGGCACCGACCAGTTCCCACTCACCCGGCCTGCCCTTGATCTGCGGCCCGCCCGAGTCGCCGTAGCAGCCCATCGCGTCAGGCGTGTCGGAGCCGGTGCAGATCTCCTTGCCCGCGGCCAGCTCGCGACAGTCCTCCGCCGGCCTGACCTTGGTGTCCAGCTCCTGGAGGATCTCCGGCGCCCCGCAGTTCTGCTCGGCGCAGTGCTCACCCCAGCCGAGGATCCGGGTCGCCGTTCCCGCTTCGCCCAGGGCCTCGGCGATCTTGATCGGCTTCTCGGTCACCGGTTTGTCCAACCGCAGCAGCGCGATGTCCCCGCCAGAGGGCTTCTCCCCGGCGAAGTCCGGATGCACGATGATCCGGCTGACACCGGCTTCGGTGCCCCCGCTGTTGTGCTGCCGCGCCCCGATCCTGGTCCTGACCTGCTCCGGCCGCGCGCCCTGCACGCAGTGCGCCGCGGTCACCACCCAGTTCTCACTGATCAGCGAGCCGCCGCAGAAGTGCCTGCCGTCTTGCTGCAGCGACACCATGAACGAGTAGTCCTCGGTGGCGTCGTGCCCGCCGATGACGTACGGCGTCGGCCCGTCAGCCGCCGCGGCGACCCCCGGTACCAGCGCCGCTCCCACCGCGGCCAACCCGGCCACCAGTACCCCTGTTTTGCGAAGCATCATCGTGATCTCCCCGTAGATGACGAATTACCGACAGTCGTCACGCTATGGGGTGATGATCACCTCTGGATCGGCTCATCGGCCGGGTACGCATCGGTCAAATGGCCGACCCAGCGTGATACCGCCCCAACCGATGGGATCGGCGTCGGCGATGCTGTGAGCGTGGAGTACGTGTCCAGAGTGCCGCGACCGCCGCTGGACGGGCTGATCGACGACCTCTACTACCTGGACGGTGCGTCGCCGTACGCCCGGCTGACGCTGCCGCCGTCGCCGTCGGCGTTGCTCATCGTCAACCTCGGGGCGCCGTTCCGCATCCGCGCCGGCACCGACATCGAGACGGCCGAGTACGCCGACGGCTGCGTGGTCACCATGAGCACCCGCGCGCTGGAGTTCGGCTACCCGCTCCGGACCCGGTCCGTCGGCGTGCACGCCAAGCCGTGGGGACTGGCGCCGTTCCTGCCGATGCCCGCGACCGAACTGCGCGACCGGCCGGTGACGCTGGAGCAGGTCTGGGGACGGCCCGCCATCGCCGGGCTGCGAGACCGGCTGGCCACGGCGGACGGACCGCACGAGATGCTGACGCTGCTCGAAGAGGAGCTGATGCGACGGCTGAGCGCGACCGCCGGCCTGGGGCTGGTCCGCCATACGAGCGGCGTCATCGCGGCGACCAGCGGGGCGACGGCGATCGGTGACCTGAGCATGACAGCCGGTGTCAGCAGCACTCATCTGGCACAACGGTTCAAGGAGCTCGTCGGCGTCACGCCGAAGCGGCTGGCCCGCACCTACCGCTTCACCGCCACCGTGTTCGCGATCGACCCCGCCGGACCGATCGACTGGGGCGACCTCGCCCATGCCGCCGGCTACTTCGACCAGGCCCACTTCGGCCACGAGTTCCGGGCGTTCACCGGACTCACGCCGACCCGGTACCTCGAAGTCCGGCGGCGGTTCCTGCGCGAACATCCCGGCCATACGCTGGACGGCTGGCCGCTGCCCGCCGATTGATTTCTTACAAGAGCGACAGCTCACGACACGCTAATTTGGCGGCATTCCGAAGCAGAGGAGAGCCCCGTGGGCAAGGTGGTCATGTACAGCACGGTGTCGGTGGACGGTTTCGTCGCGGACGAGAACGACCAGCCCGGACCGCTGTTCGACTGGTTGTCCAGCGGTGACGTCCCGTTGGACGACAGCGGCGTGCTGAAGGTGTCGCGGACGTCCTACGACTACACCCGGCCGTACTGGGACCGGATCGGGGTGACCATCTGCGGCCGCCACGTCTTCGACCTGACGGACGGCTGGGACGGGAAGCCTCCGGGCGGGATCGACCACGTGGTCGTCGTGACGCACCGGCCGGCGCCCGAGGGCTGGGACCCCGAGGCGCCGTTTCACTTCGTCGACGGCGTCGAGGCAGCCGTGGCCAAGGCGCAGGAGCTCGCGGGTGACCGCATGGTCGAGGTCGCCGCCGGTGACGTCGGTGGCCAGGTGCTCGCCGCGGGCCTGGTCGACGAGGTGCGCATGGACGTCGTACCCGTCGTGTTCGGGTCCGGCAAGCGCTACTTCGGGTCGGTCGACGCGCAGCATCTGCTGGAGGATCCTGACGTGGTGATTCAGGGCAACCGCGTGCTTCACCTGCGCTATCAGGTGCGCCGCTGACCACCGCGACGGCTCAGTGAGCTGTCCCGCGCGCCAGCCTTTCGGAAAGCGCGTGGGCCTCCTGCAACAGCAGCGCGCCCAGCTGTGGACGGCGATCGGGACCGAACCGATGCTCGACTCCAGTCAGGGAGAGCGCCCAGCGCGGTGACCCGGCACGGTCGAAGACGGCGGCGGCGAGCCCCCAGCTGCCCTCGACCACGAGCCCGGGATTCACCGCGTAGCCGTTCGTCCGGGTGATCGCGATATGCGCGCGGATCTCACGGACGTCGTGCTGCGCACCGTGTTCCGCGCGCAGATCGACCGCGCCGAGGTAGTCGTCGACCTCCCGCTGAGGCAGGTGCGCGAGGATCACCATGCCCGCGGACACGACCCCGAGCGGGAAGCGGGCCCCTTCGTACAGGACGTGGCTGCGGATCGGGAAGGCGCCGTCCTCGCGGATCAGGCAGATCGTCTCCTCCCCGCGCCGCGCGGAGAAGAACGCGCTCTCCCCCGTGGCGAGCGCGAGCCGCCGGACCGCCGGCAGGGCGGCCTCCGTCACGTCGTACCGCCGCGCCGCGGACGCGCCGAGGAAGTACAACTCGGGGCCCAGCACCCAGTGATCGGTGTCCGGGATCCGGTCCACCAGGCCCACTCCCTGCAAGGAGGTCAGCAGCCGGTGCACGGTCGGCCGCGGCAAGCCCGCTTCCCGCGCCACCGCCGTCGTCGTCGCACCGTCCGGCTCGTTCACCGCGACCGCGCGCAGCGCATGGTGGATTCGGCCGACAAGATCTCCAGGGGCGTCCACTCAGTGAACACTACCCCCTCAAATGTGCTCGTCAGATGAGCAGTCCGCAGGTAGAACGCGTTCACTCATTGACCACATGCGTGATGCACGGTGTCATGACCGGTGTGGACAAAGTGATCGGGTCAGCCGCGGATGCCATCGCCGACATCCCAGACGGCGCCAGGCTCGCGGTCGGCGGTTTCGGGATGTGCGGGGTACCCGCGGTGCTGATCGGCGCGCTGTACGACGCCGGGACCTCGGACCTCGAGGTGGTGTCGAACAACGCCGGGGTGGACGGCTGGGGCCTCGGTGTCCTGCTCGGCGCGGGTCGCCTCCGCCGCGTGGTCTCCTCCTACGTCGGGGAGAACCGGGAGTTCGCCCGCCAGTATCTCGGCGGCGAGCTGGAGGTCGAGCTGACGCCGCAGGGCACCCTCGCCGAACGGCTGCGCGCCGGCGGTTCCGGCATTCCCGCGTTCTTCACCGTGACGGGTGCGGGCACGCAGGTCGCCGACGGTGGCCTGCCGTGGAAGTACGACACCTCCGGGAACGTCGAGAAGTCCAGCCCTCCCAAGCAGAAGCAGAGCTTCGACGGCAAGGAGTCCGTCCTCGAACACGCGATCATCGCCGACTTCGGGCTCGTGCGCGCGTGGAAGGGCGACCGGCACGGGAACCTCGTCTTCAGGGACACCGCCCGCAACTTCAACCCGCTCGCCGCGATGGCCGGGCGGATCACCGTCGCCGAGGTCGAGGAGCTGGTCGAGCCCGGCGAACTCGACCCGAATTCCGTCCACCTGCCCGGCGTGTTCGTGCACCGCGTGGTGCCGCTGACGCCCGAACAGGCCGCGGACAAGCCGATCGAGAAGCGAACCGTGCGGGTCGCGGGCACGGAGGAGAGCTGACATGGCGTGGGATCGCAACCAGATGGCCGCCAGGGCCGCCGCCGAACTGCGCGACGGCGACTACGTCAACCTCGGCATCGGCCTGCCCACCCTGGTGCCGAACTTCGTGCCGGACGACGTCGAACTCGTTCTGCAGTCGGAAAACGGCATCCTCGGTGTCGGCCCCTACCCGACCGAAGACGAACTGGATCCGGACCTGATCAACGCCGGCAAGGAGACCGTCACCGTCCGCAAGGGCGCGTCGTTCTTCGATTCTGCGATGTCCTTCGGCATGATCCGCGGCGGCAAGATCGACGCCGCGATCCTCGGCGCGATGCAGGTCTCCGCGTCCGGTGACATCGCGAACTGGATGATCCCCGGCAAGATGGTCAAGGGCATGGGCGGCGCGATGGACCTGGTCCACGGCGCGAAGAAGGTCATCGTGCTGATGGAGCACGTCGCCAAGGACGGCGGCCACAAGGTCGTCAAGGAATGCTCGCTGCCCTACACCGGCCGCGGCGTCGTCCAGCGGATCATCACCGACCTGTGCGTCATCGACATCACCCCCGACGGGCTCGACCTCGTGGAACTCGCGCCGGGCGTCACGGCCGACGAGGTCCAGGAGAAGACCGAACCTCGCCTTCGCGTCAAGGTCGGCTAGGCACCCGAGATCCGGACCGGCTGCCAGGAAAGTTCCTGGCAGCCGGTTCTTCCAGTTGTCCCCCGCCGGCAGGTCACTGCGGCGCCGGTTCCTTCGTGTGCCGTCCCAGCCTGCCGATCGCGGCCATGATCAGTACGACACCCACGACACCGGCCACCGTCAGCCGCTCCCCCAGGAAGACGACGGCGATCACGACAGCCGTGACCGGCTCGAGCAGCGTCGCCACCACCGCCGCACCGCTGGGCGTGGTCCGCAGGCCGGTGAACAGCAGGGCGTAGGCGAGGGCCATCGTCACGGCTCCGAGGTAGCCGATCAGCGCCCACGACCCCGCGTCGCTGGTCCAGAGCCCGTCACCGCTTGCCCAAGGCACGACCAGCCCGACGGGGATGAGGACCATCGCGGCGACACCGGTGGTCAGCGTGGTCATGGTCAGCGTGTCGAGCCGCTGGGTCAGCGGCTCGGCGGCTTCGGCCGAAAAGGCGTAGGCGGCTCCGGATACGAGAGCCGCCGGCACACCCAGCACCGCGTGCGGCGCGTCGTCGCCCGAGCTGCCGACGACGCTCACCAGCAGGAGTCCGAGGACGGCGACCGTGACCGTGGCGGTCTGACCGGTCGAGGGCGCGCGGCGCAGGCGGGCACTTCCGGTGATCAGCAGCAGCACCGGCGCGAATCCGAGACACACCACGGTGGTGATGCTGACCCCGGTCCACAGGACGGCCACGAAGAAGAACAGCTGGAAGGTCGCCGTCGAAACCCCGACCGCGACCACGCGCCGCCAATGCCGCCGGCCGAGCCGCACGCAGTCGCGCGACCGTCGCATCGCGGCGGCGGCGATCACCAGGACGACAACGGCGACGAAGGCGCGGTACCCGCCGATGGTCAGCGGCGAAAGTCCCGACGCGGCGTGGATGACCGGGATGGCCGGGCCGATCGTCCCCCAGAGCACGCCGGCCAGACATACCAGAGCCAGCCCTCTCCCGCGGCCAGTGGACGGTCGGGCGAGCTGGGTTTCGGGTGGCGCCACACCGGCAGCATGTCAAACGGCTCCTGCCCGGTCGCCACGTAGTCGCCCTGAGCTTCCTCCCCGCCGAGGCTCGTCCGCCGCGCAGCCACAGGCTGACGCGGCGGACGACATGCCCGCTGCGACCTCTCAGTCGCATAGCCGTTGAACGCTGCTTGGGCCGGCCCGAACAGCGTCACGACCGGACGTTCGATATTTCACATTCGCTAGTCGGGACGGCCGACTTGGGTGTTCGACAGGTCGAGACCGATAGCGAAGTCCGCCGTGTAGCCGGTTCCGGCTTGCGTTGGACGCAGCAGCATTTGGGCTCCACCGCTGCGGTAGATCGAGTCCCGGCTGTTGGTCGTGTCTGCCGGGCCTTTCCGCCGGTACGGATCGGTCCGCAGATAGGCCGCGCCGAACTCGGGCGTGAAGTAAAGCTGCGAAGTGAACTCGTACGGCCGTCCGTTGGTTCCGACGGTGCGTATTTTGACATGGATATGCAGCGTGCGTCCCGTGTACCAACCCGGCAGAATGGTGGTGAACCGGGCCACACCCGATTGGTCGGTGTTCTGGTAACCGCGCAGGAATCGACGGCCGGAACTTCCCTGAGATGGAATGTCGGAGTACAGCCCGTACGCGTCGCACTGCCAGAGGTCGATCATCGCTGCCGGCAGCGGGGTGCACACCTGCTGGCGAATCTTCTGGACGGTGAAATTGATTGCCAGCGCGGTGCCGGGAACCAGTTGTCCGGTGGCCGGCTCACTGCGGATATCGGAGCGGTTGAGCCGCTCGTCGACGAAGTACGGGCCCTCCATTTGCTCTGGTTTGACCACACAATCCAGCGCGCAGACCTCGGGTGTGCCCGCACTGGGGGTGGTGGCACTCGCCGTGGCGGATCCCGCGGCGGTGAGTGTCGCACCGGCGGCACCGAGGAGAATCAACGCCTGCCGCCTACCGAGTACCCGACCTACCGGCTCATCATCGTCATGCATAAGGTTCCTTTTCGCCAAATGATGGGAGCAGGGAACTGAGCGCGACATGGGTTTTGCCTACAAGGTGTCGCGCGCATCAGATTTTCCGCCGGAACTCATCCGCTGTCGAGACGGTTCACTCTCGCGCATCATACTTCGAAGCGGAAGCATCGTCTGATGGGCCAAATTCTCGGACTCCGATACGGCATTTCGCCTACGACGTTCGAAGCCCGACTTGAGAAAGTACCATCACGGCACCCATTTATACTCACCGCCGGACAAATTACCTGCCGGCCGCCGAGTAGGTTTCAGCCGGAGTCGCGTTTGCCCATCAGGGAGTGCGCCACCACCAAGGCGATCGCGACCCAGGTGAGCAGGACGCCACCGCCGGTGAGCGGGCCGAGGTAGGTCACCGCGTCGGTTTTGAGCTGTGCGGTGCTGAGCTGCTCGGCGGCCGACGCCGGGAAGTAGGCCAGGATGTCACGCCGCACCCAGGTCGGCAGCAGCGCTCCGAGGATGGCCGGAGCGAAGATGAAGCCGATCGCGGTGGCGATGGCACCGGCCGCGCTGCGCATGATCACGCCGAAGGACAGCGCCAGCAACGCGAACGCCGCCATCTCCGCACCCCACCCCAGCACGCTGCGCACCACGCCGGGGCCGTCGAAGCCCAGCGTGGGGATGGCCGGGTCTATCCCGAGGATCAGCTGGCCGGAGTAGAACGCCGCCGCCGCGAACAGGGTGCCGAGCACGAAGGTCAGCAGCCCCACGACTACGGCCTTGGCGAGCAGGACTCGACCGCGATGCGGCGTGACGGCCAAAGTGAGGCGCATCATTCCGGTCGAGTACTCGCCCGATACCGCCAGGACCCCGAGTACGGACACCAGGATCAGGCCGAGGTTCATCCCGACCATGCTGGTGCCCGCCGCGTCGAAGTCCACCCGCTGCTCGGCGGGCAGGTTCTGGTAGTCCGCTTGGGTCAGCATGCTGAACAGAGCGGAGAAGCCGACGCTGACCACCGCCGCCGCGATGACGACGGTCCAGGTCGAGCGAACCGACCTGAGCTTGGTCCATTCCGCGGCGAGCGTGTTCGTGATGCCGGGTGAAGCCAGTGCGGTGGACACGTTATTCGCCGCCTTCCGTGGCGAGTGCGCGCACCGTCTCGGCGAGCTTGTGCTCGCTCGCGGAGCGGTACTGCACGCTGTTCTTGGTCAGATCCATGAACGCGGCTTCGAGACTGGCGCGGACCGGGGTGAGTTCGTGCAGTCCGAGCCCGCGTTCCAGGGCGATGTCACCGATCCGCGGCGCGTCCAGGCCGGTGACGTCGAGTGAGCCGTCGTCCAGCTTCGTCACGGTGCCTCCCGCCCGTTCGAGTGCCTCGGCGAGCTCGGTGAGGCGTGGTGACACCACGTGGACGTGGCTGCGGGCGCTGCCCTCGGTCAAGTCGGTGATCGGCAGGTCGGCGATGAGCTCGCCCCGGCCGATCACGATGACGTGAGCGGCGGTCTCTTCCATCTCGTTCATCAGGTGGCTCGACACGAAGACCGTGCGTCCCTCGGCGGCGAGGTCCTGCATCAAGGTCCTGATCCAGTAGATGCCCTCGGGGTCGAGCCCGTTGACCGGTTCGTCGAACAACAGTGTCGGGGGATCGCCGAGCAGGGCCGTCGCGATGCCGAGCCGCTGGTACATGCCCAGCGAAAAGGTGCCGACCTTCTTGCCCGCGACTTCGGTGAGGCCGACGGTGCCGAGCACTTCGTCCACTCGTTTGCGCGGGAGGCCGCCCGCCTGCGCCACCCATCGCAGGTGGTTGTACGCGGTGCGGGAGCCGTGCACGGCCTTGGCGTCGAGCAGTGCGCCGACCTCTCGCATCGGTGCGGGCAGGTCACGGTAGGCCTTGCCGTTGACCGTGACCGAGCCGCCGCTGGGCGCGTCCAGGCCGAGGATCATCCGCATGGTGGTCGACTTGCCCGCCCCGTTCGGCCCCAGGAAACCGGTCACCACACCGGGTTTGATGTCGAACGACAGGGAATGGACAGCCGTGGTGGTTCCGTACTTCTTCGTCAGCTCTCGTGCTGTGATCACGCGTTCGCTCCGGCCCTCGGTTCGTGCTGCCGGTATCCAGCGAACCGTTCGGGACGGTTGATCGGCTAGCGCACAACGTCGTTTGTCTCCGCAACCAAAGTTGCGGTGTGGCGATCTTCCGGCCGCGCGGGCCGATCCACAACCGGGATGCCACCGACGAGCGTCACCGAGACGAGCGAAAGGCGGGTGACAGCTTCTGAGCAGTCGATTCATCTTCGCGGTCGGGTGTTCGCGCCCGGATCGCTTTCCCCGGTGGTCGGGTGGGCCCGGCTGTCCGAACTGAGTTGCAAGGGGGCGGCGGCGAAGTGCAAGGGCGGGAATTGCGGTCGGTCCCGTTGGTCGTGAGTGGTAAGTGTCGTTCTAAAGACACTTACCACTCACGACCCACTCGCGGCGGCACCTGGGTTCGTTGGCGCCACACACGTCACGGCCGCCCGGACACGCTGCGGCCGGTCGCCACTTCGACGGTGAACCGCAAGGTCACCTTCGAGCTGACCATGAGCCTGGTCGCGAAGTTCTGGTTCACTCCCCACTGATGGCGATCGATCGTGACGCTGCCCGCGAAAGCCACCCGGGGCACTCCGGTGTGGACCAGTTCGACGACGATGCCGCGAACAGGATTGGTGACGCCCCTGACGGTCAGGCCCCCGGCGACCTCGAACCGGGTGCCGCCGAGGTGCCGGATCCCGGTCGAGGCGAAGGTGATCGCCGGATGGCTCGCCGCGTCGAGGAAAGCCCCGCGCAGCTGATCGTCGCGTCGCGCGTTCCCGGTGTCGATACTCGCGGCCTGCACGGTGAACCGGACACTGGACCTCGACGGCTCGCCGCCGTCGAGGCGGACACTGCCTTCGAACTCGCCGAAGTGACCGGTCACCCGGCTGGACATGGTGTGCCGCGCGACGAAGCCGAGCGTCGTCCGGGCAACGTCCAGCCGGTAATCGCCGGTCAGGTCGCTGAAGGTGGTCATGCTGGTACTCCTGAAGGGGTCGGGTGCTCGGTCTCACCACTACGACGACACCGCCCCGCCGGATGTGAGGCGCGAGGTCACCCCACATCCGGATCTCGTACCCGGCGACGTGACGTAGGCCGGCCTCCTCAGAACAGCGGCAAACCGGCTTCCAGGCCCAGCCGGACGCGTCCCGGACCGCCGAAGAATTCCGGCGCCTGGTTGACGTGCCGCAGCGCGACCATCCCGTCGCGGTACAGCCGTTCGAGAGCGTTGCCCCGGGGTAGAGCGAGGTGGAGCCGCCCAGCCGGTACGTCGCGACCAGAGCGTCCCTGCCGACGGTCGCCGCGTGGGCCATGGCCGAGTGCAGATCGGCGTGCAGGGCGGTGGTGGTCTGTCCGGGCGGGCCAGCGTTTCCCGGACGTGGGGCTGTTCGGCGAGCGGACCGCCGAACGGGGACGCCTTGCCGGGGGCGAGCGCGACCAGTTCGTCGATGGCCTCCTCGACCGTGCCCAGGGCGACGGCGGTGCAGCCGGCGAAGACCGGCAAGATGGGATTGAGCCGGTAGGTGGGCCGGTCCAGCCGCAGTGGGTCGTCGATGTTCGCGGTCAACTCGGCCGGGACGAACGCGTCCTCGATCACCACCCGGTGGCTGCCGGTCGAGAACATGCCGATGACGTCCCAGGTGTGCTCGATCTTCAGCTGATCCTGGCGGACGTGGAACAGGCGCACGTCCGGTTTGCCCGCCTCGGTGGTCGCGGGCCGCTCGCCGTCCACCGCGACGGCCGTGCCCGGCTGGCCCGCGTTCGCCAGCACCGGTTCCGGTTCACCTGTCCAGACCTTCGCCGCAGCGGCCCCGCCGAGCATCGCCGCGGTGAAACCGAAGTTGGCGTTCCACACGACCCAGGCGATCGAAGTGTCGATCCGGCCCAGCCGCTCATTAACGATCGGCTTCGTCCCGCGCGGCTTCGATCGCGTCCCGCACCAGGTTCGGCAGGGCGAGTGCCCGAGTGTCCCCGGGAATGGTGTCGGACATGGGCCCAGGCTGCCGAAGCGATGTATACAAGCGATCTATGTCGCCGATTCCGCCCCTCGCGCCGGGAGGCAGCACCGGCCGGCGCTACCACCCCGGCGAGGTGAGCGGCTACGTCCACATCGGACACGATCCGGGTGGCCGGATCAGGCAGCGGGGTGACTCTCAGCCCAGCACGGCTGCCCGGCCCGCAGCGTCCCGACATGGTGGGAACGGTCGACCAGGTGCGCGATGTCCGTGTACGGGTCGGCGTCGAGCAGCAGCGCGTCGGCGGCGGATCCGACGGTGATCGTCCCCGGTGCCGTCGCCTCCTGACCGATCTTCTCGGCCGAATGCCGGGTTCCGGCGGCCAGGACGGCGGGCAGCGGCACGCCTGCTTCTGCCAGCAACTTCAGTTCCCGCAACAAGGCGATGGGCGGAGAAGGCATCAACATGGCCACGTCGCTGCCCGCGGTGAACTTCACCCCCGCGTCGTGCATCAGCCCCAGCGTGCGCATCGCGTAGTCGAAACGGACGCGGGACTCCTGCGAGGAATGCCGGGGGAACTCGTTCCCGTAGATGGCGCGGCCGGTGATCCGCGGGAGGTCCTCGGGTGTGGCCATCCCCTCGTCGACCAGCTTTTGCAAGTAGCCGGCGTCGCCGTTGTAGGCGATCTGCTCCCAGGTGACCAGGGTGGGACAGTAGTAGGTGTTCGTCTCCGCCAGGAGTGCGGCGACGTCGCGGGCCTCCGCGGTGCTACCGGGATCCTGCGGGTGGAAAGCGTGTTCGATGCCGTCCGCGCCGGCTGCCACCGCCTCCTCCAGATCGATGCGCTCGTGGACATGCACGAGCACCTTCTTTCCCTTCTCGTGCGCGGCCGCGGCGATGGCTTTGAGGGCCTCGAAGGGCAGCTTGTCCGGAGCGCCGGGCTCGCCGTCGTAGATGCACTTGATGAAGTCGACCTGGTCGGCCAGTTCCAGCGCTTGCCGGTAGGCGGTGTCGGCGTTGTCGGTCTGATACGCGATGGAGGCACGTTTCGGATCGTCCAGGACCGGCCAGCCCTCGATCCCGGTGAACACCGGCCCGGCGAAGAACAGCCTGGCGGCGGGATCGGTGGCCGTGCTGCGGTAGTCGCGGACCGCGTGTTCGATGTCCAGCGGACCGCCGAGGTCGACGACGTTGGTCACCCCGACGTCCAGGAAGTCGGTGAGCAGCTGGGAAAGGTACTTCGTGCGTTCGTTCTCGGGCTTGAAATAGGCGTGTCCGCCCAAGTGGGTGTGGCTCTCCCACAGGCCCGGCACCAGGTAGCCACCTCGCGCGTCGAGCACGAAATCGTCGACGGCCGCCGGTTCGGCGCCGGTCGCCGGGCGGATGGCGCTGAACCGCCCGTCGGTCACCACTACTTCGGCATCGGCGATCGGCGCGGCTGCCTGCCCGTCGATGACGGTCACATTACGGATGATCACTTGTGTTCCCCTGTCTGGAAAGACCAACTACATAGGCCCCTATGCACTTGACCGTATAGGTACCTATTCATTTGGTCAATAGGCTCCTATATACTTCGCGGCGTGACGCTTCCCAAGTTCGACTCGGCGCCGGCCGCCTGGATCAACATCGCCTCGCGCGCGTTGTCCCGGGTCAACGACCAGCGACTGCGACCGCTGGGGCTGACCTTCGCGCAGATGCCCGTGCTGGCGGCCCTGAGCAAGGCCGATGCCCTCTCCCAGAAGGAATTGGCCGTGCTGGCCCGGGTCGAGCAGCCGTCCATGGCCCAGCTCCTGGCCCGGATGGACCGCGACGGCCTCATCCGGCGCACCCCCGCCGAGCACGATCGACGGGTCAGCCTGATCTCCCTGACCGAAGACGGCCTGGCGAAGCTCACGCAGGTGCGATCGGCGCTGTTCGAGACCAACGATCAGGCGTTGAGAGGCTTCAGTGCCGACGAAGTCGAACTTTTCGTGGACCTGCTGAGAAGGCTTGTCGCCAATATCGAAGAGGATCCGCCCGACGACGGGTGCTGACGGTCCGATCGCCCTCGGTCGTCAGGCCCCGGTCGGTGGCGCGCTCATCGCCGCCGCCAGGAACGTGATCGCCCAGCGCCTGGCCGCTTCGCCCGCCATCGGCGACAAGTCGGCCGGGAGACGCCGGTTGTAGACCTCGACGCGGTCCACGGCCACCACGGCGAGAATCCCCCGCAGCCGGAACCACAATTCCTCCGAGGAGAGGCCGGGCAGCGCGCGCTCGAAGGCCGCCAGGTAGCGATCACGGACCGCGGCCTCGGCCGGGCCGGTCCAGTCGCGCATCTCCTCGGCCGGGTCGCTGATGATCGTCACGATCAGCCGGGACGTCCGGGCGCCGCCCTCGTCGCCGGCCGGCATCCCGTCGAACATCGGCCCCGCGAACGCCTCGACCAGGTCGGCGACCGACGGGTCCGGGGTCCGGGCGAGCAACCTGTCGAGCCCGGCGCACTGTGCGGCGTTGATGGGTTCGACCACGCGGCGGGCGACCGCGGCCACGAGCTCCGCCTTCGAGCCGAAGTGATACCCGACCGCGGCCAGGTTCGCCCCGGCGAGGTCGGTGATCGCCCGGACCGACGTGCCGCTGAAACCGCGCTCGGCGAAGAGGCGTTCGGCCGCGTCGAGGATCTGGGTACGGGTATCTGATGGCGCCACGCGCGTACTGTACGTACGTTTGAATCAAACGATCGTATGAACGACTCGCGGAAGAGGAAGTCATGAAGCTGCTTGTGTACGGCGCAGGGGTGACCGGCAGCGTGTTCGCCGCCCGCATGCATGAGGCCGGGCACGACGTCTCGCTCCTTGCCCGGGGCGAGCGCCTGGCCGTGCTGCGCCGGCACGGTGTGCAGCTCGCCGAGGCAGACAGCCCGGCCGTCAAGCGGGTACCGGTGCCGGTGGTCGAGCAGCCGGACGGCGGGTACGACCTGACCGCCGTCTTCGTCCGCACCCACCAGGTGGACGCGGTGCTGGAGTCGCTCGCCGATCTCGAAGGCGACGTACTGTTCCTGCTCAACTGGGCGGCCGGCGCGGAGCCGCTGGGCGAGGTGATCGGCCACGAGCGGGTGCTGCTCGGTTTCCCCACGACCGCCGGCACGATGGACGACTCCGTGGTCCGCTACCGCGCGACCGGCCTCATGACCCGTCTGGTCCCGATGCCCATCGGAGAACCCGACGGCCGGACCACCCCGCGGCTGGACCGGATCGTGCGGACGTTCCGCACCGCCGGGATCAACACCAAGGCCGAGCCTCGGATGGATGCCTGGCTCAAGACGCACGCCGCGTTCGCGGTGCCACTCGAGCAGGCTGTGCAGGCGGCGGGCAGCCCTGTCGCGCTGGCCGCCGATCCGGCCGCGATCCGCGACCTGGTCCACCTCATACGGCAGCATCTCGCCGCCTTGCCGACCCCGCCGGTCCCTCGCGGGTTCGTCGCGTTGCGGACTCTGCCGGAGGGGCTGCTCGTGGCCATGCTGCGGCGCTTCTTGCGGAGCCAGACGGCTGCGTACAGCGGACTCGGCATGACTTCTTCGGCCGCGTCGGCGGCCGAGCTCGCGCGGATGGCCGAACAGATGCGCGCCTATACGAAGGCGACCCGCTCTGAGGCATAGTCGAATCAGGAGGTGGTGTCGGTGTCGTCGTCGGGAGTCCGGGTTCCTGATCTGGTGGGATTGTCCATACCCGATGCCCGGATGGTGGCGCATCAGCTCGGGATCGTGATCGCGTCCAAAGATCTCGACGGGCCGTCGCTGGGCGCGTTGACCTGGCCGGGAACCTGGGTCATCACCGGACAAGAACCCACGAGCGGGACGGTGATCGCCCGCGGTGATTACGTGCGGATCGAGTTCCGGCGGTTGCCTGACGAGGGTGGCGGGGGCGACAGAAAACCCGGGGCTTGCCATTGAGGGTGCGCCGAATGTGGCATTGGGACGTCCGGTGTCCCCAATGCCACATTCGGGGGCATCCTGGGGTTCGGTGACTCGACGTCGTGTCATGAGGGGTCCCTTCATGACACTGTCGCGCGCGACCGAACGAGTCAGGCGAACTCGACCCTGATCGCCAGTCCCCCGCCCTGCCTCGGTGTCGCCGTGACAGGCACGTCATGAGCGGTGGCGATCGCCCGCACGATCGACAGGCCCAGCCCCAGGCCTTGCCCCGTCCTCGCTCTCCCGAGTCGTTGGAAGGGCTGGAAAAGGCGTTCCACTTCGGTCGCGGGCACGATCGGGCCCGTGTTGGTCACGGTCAGCACGCCCGCACCACAGGACACCTCGACCCACCCGCCGGGCACGTTGTGCCGGATCGCGTTGTCCACCAGGTTCACGACCAGCCGCTCGGCGAGCGCGCGGTGCCCGGACACGAGGCACGGTTCGATCGACGTCCGCAGGGTGAGGTCCGGCGGGCGGTGGGCGCCGACCACTTCGGTGACCATCTCGCCGAGGTCGAAGGGGTGCCGAACGTCGATGCCGACGTGACTGCGGGTCAAGGTGAGCATCGCTTCGATCAGGCGTTCCTGCTGCCTGCCCGCGACGAGAATCCGTTCGTGCGCCGCGCGCAGGGATGACGTCGTCGCGTCCGGGTCGTCGAGGGCCACCTGCCCGATCGTGCGCTGGCGGGCGAGCGGTGTGCGAAGTTCGTGCGAGGCGTTGGCCACGAATTGGCGCTGTGCTTGGAAGGCCGCTTCGAGTCTGCCGAGGAGTTCGTCGAACGTGTCGCCCAGCTCCTTCAGCTCGTCGTCCGGGCCTGGCAGCGCGAGGCGCTGGTGCAGGTTGGTCGCCGAGATCTTCCGCGCGGCCGCGGTGATCGTGCGCAGCCTGCGCAGGACGCGGCCCGCGACCCACCAGCCGAGGGCGAGCGCGAGCGCCACCATCACGGCCAGCGCGATCCCGGACTGGACCAGCAGTTGATGCAGCACCTCCTGCCGCTGCGCCGCCAAAGCTTCCGCGGCCTTCGCGGCGACCTGCTCGGCCTCGAAGCCGAGCGTGGGGCGCGAGCCGTCCGGCAGGGTCGGGTCGGCCGGGTCCAGGGGGTACCAGAACAGCCGCACGTCGCCCGCCGGCTGCACCGCGTGGCGCACCAGGAAGTACGTGGCCGTCAGGACTCCGGCGCCGCAGAGCAGGAACAGCCCGCCGTACAGCAGGGTCAGCCGCAGCCGCACGGTCCGGCGCGGCAGATACCGGACGGCGAGCCGGATGACCACGCCCATCAGATCCGGTAGCCGCTCTTGGGCACGGTCTCGATGACCGGCGGGTCGCCGAGTTTGGCCCGCAGCCTGCTGATCGTGATCTTCACGGCGTTGGTGAACGGATCGGTCGCCTCGTCCCACACCCGTTCGAGCAGTTCCTCCGCCGGCACCGCCCTGCCTTCCGCCGCCAGCAACAGCTCCAGCACACCGAACTCCTTCGGCGCGAGCTCCAGCCGCCGTCCGCCGCGGGTGGCCAGGCGCCGGGCCGTGTCGACCACGACATCGCCGTGGCGCAGCACCGGCGGCGCGGCGGGGTGCGCACGCCGCGCCAGCACTCCGACCCGCGCCACGAGCACCCGGAAATCGAACGGTTTGGGCAGGTAGTCGTCGGCGCCGAGGCCGAGACCGTCGACCAGGTCCTCGGTGGTGGCCGCCGCGGTCAGCATCAGGATCCGGCCGCGGCATCCGGCCTCGATCAGCTCCGCGCACACGTCGTCGCCGTGCAGGCCGGGCAGATCCCGGTCCAGCACGATCACGTCGTAATCGGTGTGCAGCGCGCGTTCGAGCCCGCCGGTCCCGTCCAACGCCACATCGACGGCCATCCGCGCCCGCCGCAGCCCGGTGGCCACCGTGTACGCCATCTCCTCGTCGTCCTCGACGACCAGCACTCGCACGCGCACCAGTATCACCGGCCGGGGGTTTCGGCAGCGTCTCGTCGCGAACGAAACCGTGCCGAAACCCTTTCCCGCGTAGAACTCGCTCTCGCCGAACATCTGCGAGACCAAGGGGATCCTCCGTGGCACATTCCGACCCTGCCGAAACCGGCGACCACTCACGTCGCAGCGTGCTCAAGCTTCTCGGCGCGGCCCCCATCGCCGCCGCGGGCCTGCTGTCGCTGGGCGCGACGGCACGCGCCGACACCCCCGACAGCACGCTCGCGGCCAAGATCGCCGAGATCACCGGCCGGCCCGAGTTCATCGGCTCCCACTGGGGAATGCGGTTCCAGCTGGCCGGGGCCGGGGCCGTCTACACCCAGAACGCCGAGCAGCGCTTCGTCGCCGCCTCCGCTTTCAAGGTGTTCATCGCGGGCTCCGCCTTCGCCGCGCTCGGTGCCGACCACCGGTTCCGCACGACCGTCCACCGCACCGGCCCGGTGGTCCACGGTGTCCTCAGAGGAGATCTGCTGCTGGTGGCCGGCGGTGATCTGCTGCTGGGGCCGAGGATCCGGCCGGACGGCACGCTCGCGCTGCCGTTGCCCGACCACTCCTACGGCAGTGCGCCCGCACCGATGCCCGGGGACCCTCTCCAGCAGCTGCGCCACCTGGCCAGGCAGGTGGCGTGCCGCGGGATCCGCCGTGTCGAAGGCCGGGTGATCGTGGACGCTTCGCTGTTCCGGCAGGGCCGTGAGCCGATCGCGATCGGGAACCTCTCGATCCCGGTCTCGCCCATGATGGTCAACGACAACATCGTCGATGTGGTGGTGACGCCCGGTGCCCAGGCAGGTGCCCCGGCCAGGCTTCGGGTGTGGCCGGACATCGCCTGCGTGACCGTGGTCAACGACGTCACCACGGTCACGAATCCCTCGCGGCGGTTGACGTTCACCGAGGTCTCGACGGCGCCCGACGGCACGCGCACTGTTCGGCTCACCGGTGATGTGCTGCTCGGCGGCCCGCCGGTCGTGTCCCCGTACTACGTGCCCGACCCGGTCCGTTTCGCGGAGTTCGCCTTCGGTGAGGCACTGCGGGACGCTGATGTCGTCATCACCGGCAAAGTGTCCACATCGGACAGTGGACGCCGATCGCCGGTGGCCGAGTACCTCTCCCCTCCCCTGTCGGAGGAGGTGAAGGTCATGCTCAAGATCAGCTCGAACCCGCACACCGTCCACTTCCCCTACCTCGTCGGCGCCATCGCCGGCCGCGACCCCGACACCCCGAAGGCGACGGGAGAGCGCTACCAGCGGGAACTGTTCGAGCAGGCCGGTGTCGACCCCGACGATCCGGTGGGCGAACGCTACACAGCCGACTTCTTCGTCCGGTTCCTCGGCCATATGGCGCGACAGCGGTACTTCGTCCCGTACCGGCAGGCGCTGCCGATCATGGGGCGGGACGGGTCGATCGCCCACGTCCTGCCCGACTCGCCCGCCGCGGGCCGGGTCTTCGCCAAGACCGGCACGGCCAGCATGGGCGATGTCCTCCACAAGGCGCTGGCCGGCTACGTCGTGCTGCCGGACGGCAGGCTGGTGCTCTTCGCCCAGTTCATGAACAAAACCGTCGGCTCCGTCGACGAGGCGATGGCGCTGCAGACCGTCGTCGAGACCGCGCAGGGCGAGATCGCCGCGGCCGTCTACGCATCACTCACCCGGTGAAAGGAACAACCGTGCCCACTTCCCCCTCCCGGCGCTCGATCCTCGGCCTGCTCGGCGCCGCACCGATCGCCGCGGCCGGTCTGCTCGCCACGCCTGGCACCAGCGACGCGAGTGAAGCGGCGTACCGGCTACCGCGCGACCTCCTGCCGGGCGGGCGCTTCGACCGGTTCGTCGCCGAGCGTGCCGCCGCCGGCCAGTTCTCCGGCACCGTCCTGGTGGCGCACCGGGGCAAGCAGGTCCTGACGAGATCCCACGGCCTGGCCCACGAGGCCCAGGGCGTCGCCAATGACACGAACACGAGCTTCGACCTCGCGTCGATGACGAAGTCGTTCACCGCGGTGGCCGTCGCCCGGCTCGCGCAGGAGGGCAGGCTCGCGTTCCACGAGCCGCTCGGCACCTACCTCGACGGATTCCCCGCCGACGTCGCCAAGGTCACCGTGCACCAGCTGCTCACCCACACCGCGGGTGCCGGCAGGCCCGGCAGGACCAACCAGCGACCGCCCGGCGAGGAGGAGTGGGACAGCGAGGACGACATCTGGCAGGGCATGTCGGCCTACCTGCGCACACTGCCGCTGCAGTTCACTCCGGGCACCGAGTTCGGCTACAGCAACGACGGCTACTTCATCCTCGGCGCCATCGTGGCCGCGGTGTCGGGGCGGTCCTACTACGACTTCGTGCGGCAGCACGTGTTCGCACCGTCAGGGCTCACCGACACCGACTTCTACCCCAAGCCGACGGTGATCGCCGACCGCGGCATCGCCCACGGCTACCTGACCCAGCCCTCCGGCGAGCGGGTGGACATCACGACCACACCCTGGCTCCCCTACATCGGAAGCCCTTACCACGGCGCGTTCTCGTCGGCGCCCGACCTGCTCCGCTTCGCGAAAGCGTTGCACGACAACCGGTTGCTCAGTCCCGCGTTCACCAGGGTGGTCACCGGCGGCAAACACGCGGTCGGCCCCGCCGACCGCCCGGCCGCCGACGGCGAACTCCAGTTCTACGGGTACGGCCACATCGAAGCTGTCACCGCGGCCCGCCGTGTTGTCGGGCATTCCGGCAGCGGCCCCGGCCGGGCGACCAACCTGGACGTCTTCCCGGACACCGGTTGGGTGATCGTGGTGCTCACCAACCACGACACCGGCATCCAGCCGATCGTGGCGCTGGGACGGCAACTGGTCACGGCTGGGTGAGGCGCGCGGGTTCGCGATGCGGCCTGTCGGCGGCGAGGAACGGGGTCAGCAGGCGGAGCAGTTCACCGGGCCGGTCCAGCGGGATGATGTGGCCGCAGTCGGGGACGAGGTGAGCGGTGAGGTCGTCGGCGATGGGCCGCAACTGCCGTTCCAGTGCGCGGCCGACGGGGTGGGCGCCGACGGCCATCGTGGGCATGGTGAGGCGGCCCGCCGCCACCGCCTCCCCGATCTGGCGCGCGGTGACCGGCATGGCGCGATAGTAGGAGAAGGCGCAACGCAGGGCTTCCCGTCCGGTGTAGGCGTCGACGAAGGCGTCGCGGATCTCCGGCGGCACACCACGTCCGAGGGTGCCCGCCGCGAGAAACCAGTCGAGGTACTCCGCCTCGTGTCCGAGCAGGACACTTTCGCCGAGGCCGGGAACGGCGTGGAACCCGAACCACCAGGGCGCACCGCCTGCCAGGAAGTCTTCCGCGCCGGGCAGCGAACCCAGCAGTGACTCCATCACGACGAGCCGCCGCACCAGATCCGGCCGCCGCAGGGCGAGCATGAACGCGACAGGGGTTCCTGCGTCGATGGCGACCACGGCCGCGGCGGGCTCACCGAGGGCGACAAGGAGGGCTTCGGCGTCGGTGGCCAGCGTGTCCGCGTCGTAGCCCTCCTCGGCGCGGGTGCTGTCGCCGAGCCCGCGCAGATCCGGGGCGATGACCCGATGACGCTCCGCCAGCGGGCCGATGATCTCGGTCCAGAGCCGCCAGGTGTGCGGGAAGCCGTGCAGCAACAGGACCGCGGGCCCGCTGCCGTCGACGGCCACCGTGGTCCGGATGCCGTTGATGCTGATCTGCCTGAGCTGGGGCACGCCGCCTCCGACCTGGTTACCATTGGTTACCATAAAACCGTAGGTAACTTCTGCGGTGCCGCCAAGACGGCACTTTCCCCACAGGTGGTGAGCTCCAGGTGACCTCCCGACCGGCGCGCCCGACGACACGGCGCGGTGATGTTTTCGACCCCGAGTGCCCCACCCGCCGCCTGCTGGACCGCATCGGTACGAAATGGACGTCGATGGCGGTCAAAGTCCTTGCGGAGGCGGCTCCTGGCGAGGTCCGGTTCGCCGAGTTGCGGCGTCGGATTCCCGGCGTGTCCCAGAAAATGCTGTCGGTGACCCTGCACAGCCTGGTCCGTGACGGCCTCGTCGCCCGCCGGGTGGAGCCCACCGTCCCGCCCCGCGTGCACTACCGGCTGACCGACCTCGGCCTGTCCCTCGACGTCCCGCTGGCGGCGCTCCGGACCTGGGCCGAGGAGCACATGGCCCGGATCGACGAGGCCAACGCGATCAGCGACGGCGTTCCCGAAATCTGACGGGTCACTGGAACGGGTTACCGCGAAGCACGGCATCCGGACCTCGGTGCGACACTGGCTCCGATCACCGGAGAAAGGGGCCGGCGCTGTCTCGGCAAACTGCTCGAACCTGGCTGCCCGAGCGGCGCCGGAGCGGCTTGAGCGCCGCGTTCGCGCTGCTCGTCGCCGCGTTGGCGATCGCTTTCCGCGAGGACGTGCTGTCGATCGCGATGGTGGACGCCGGTGTTCTGGTCCTTCTCGCCTACCTCTTCGGCTACCTCGTCGTGACGGTGGCCGCGTTCGGTGCGGCGACCTCGGACCAGATCCAGGACTGGGCACGCCGGGAGAGCCGCGGCACGTTCGCGCAGCGGTACGTCTTCGGGACCGCGCCGGGACCGGGGGTGTCGATCATCATCGCGGCGGCCGCCCTGACGGTGGCGATGGTGTGGATGCCGGGCCTGGGTGGCGAGAGCCTGCCGGCGGGCGTGCGCGTGGGCGTGGCGGTGGCGCTGGTCGTCGTCGCGTGGATCTGTGTCCTCGTGTCGTTCGCGATCGCCTACCACGCGGACAACGTGGTCGAACAGGGCGACGCACTCCGGTTCCCCGGTGACGAATCCGCCGAATGGTCGGACTACATCTACTTCGCGGTGTCCGTGATGACGACTTTCGGGACGACCGATGTGGACGTCGTCTCGCGGGAGATGCGCAGGACGGTGACCACGCACGCGGTCATCGCCTTCGTGTTCAACACGGTGACCGTCGCGGCGGTCGTGTCCACTTTGAACAGCGGCTAGCGAGCCGGCTGCCGCTCGGTCGCGTAGTCGCCTTCGTCCTTCTCGGCCGGGTCTCCAGGCGGCCGTGTCGGCGACTGCTCCGGCTCGATCTCCTTCCGGCCGGTCCGGTGTGCGTCCGCGCCGGAGCCGGAGGCCGGGTGATGCGGGATGGGTTCGCCGTTCTTCTTCGCCTTGTCCCAGTCGGCCAAAATCCTTTCGGACACCACCCCTCGAAGTGACCGGCGTCACTGTTACCCTGCCCGTGGCAACCTCCGGTACTCGTGAACGCCTTCATGGTCAGGGAGAACCGATACCGAAAACTGGGGAACACATGAAGAGACTTTCCGTCATCCTGACCGCGATACTGGCGGTCCTCACGGTGACGCCCGCCGCGCCCGCCGGCGCGACGACCCGCTTCGACAGGGAGCTCCAGGCGCGCATCGCACGGGCCCAGGCCTACGCCGACAGCAGGCCCGGCGACACCGGGATCGTCCTCCGGGACCGATGGACCGGCGCCGTCTACCGGAGCAAGGCCGCCGGGACCCTCATCTGGGCCTGTTCCACCCCGAAGCTCGCAATGGTGGTCGATCTGTTGCTGCGCAACGATTCCGGCGCCGTCCAGCTGACAGCCGAAGACCGGGACCTGATCCACCGGATGCTGAACTCCAGCGACGACGCCGCCGCCCACACCCTGTGGACCCGGTACGGCGGCGAGGCTGAGTTCGCCAAGCGGTTCCCGTCCTACGGGATGACCGACATGCGATTCACCGACCAGCACCCGCACCACTGGGGCTGGATCCTGACCACCGCGAACGACCTGGACCGGCTGGTCAACTACGTCCTGACGAAGCTGCCCCGTCAGCACCGCGACTACATCGTCGGCGAAATGCGCACCGTCGACGTCAACCAGCAGTGGGGTGTCTGGGGCGCCGGCGCCGCCGCGCGGCCGGGGAACAAGGACGGCTGGTCCGACGACAACGACGACGGTTCCTGGATCATGAACTCGGTCGGCTTCGTCGGGCCGCACGAGCGGTACACCCTCGCGCTGATGAACAACACCAAGGTCATCCAGAACGGCTACGAGACCGGCCAGGAGACCACCACCAAGATCAGCGAGATCCTGTTCAAGGGATATTTCAAGGGCTGACTCGGACGATCAGCGGGAGTTCGCGGCGGTGAACGGCGACCTCGACCCGGCCTGGGAGCGGATCACGGCCTGGTTGCGTCTCCATTCGCCGGTCACCGCCGCCACGCTCCGGCCCCCGGCGCCCGCCGAGGAAGTCCGCGCCACCCAGAACGCGATAGGGAAGCCGCCACTTCCAGCCGAACTGCTGCGGTGGTGGGGGCTGACGGACGGAGTCGACGACGACCGCGACCACCGCACCGCCCTCAACTTTCCCGAGGGACACATGCCGCTGTCCGTGGCACGGGTACGGGAAGAATGGGCGGACCTGAGCCGTTTTCCCGACGAGGACTGCTGCCGCCCCGGCGGGCACCACCTCCGCTCCGCCGGGGATATCACCTTCGGGTATTGCACGGCGCTGACCCCCATCTGCCGCGGCATCGACGGCGCCGTCCTCGCCGTCGACCTGCGACCCGGAACCGAACGCGGCCGCTTGATGGACTGGATGGCGGAACAAGGCACCCTCCGTGCCACATGGGCCACCATCGGCGAGATGCTCACCGACACCGCCCGGCGCCTCGACCAGTACACCGCGTCCGAAATCCCGCCACGGCCAGGTGCCCCCACGATCCGCGACGACGGAGCACTGATGTGGGCCTAGGGCTCACTTCTTCTCCTTGAGGTCGCCCGCCCGCACGCCGACGAGGAGCACGACCACCGCGAGCAGGACTATCCCGCTGCTGATCTGCAGCCCGAGGGCGAGACTCCCGGTCGCGGACTGGATGAACCCGAGCAGTGAAGGCGACGCCGCGGCGGCGAAGGAGCCCATCGAGGTCACGACGGCGATCCCGGTCGCGGCCGCGCGGTCCGAAAGGTAGATCGACGGTATCGAGTAGAACACCGTCAGACCCGAGTAGTGCGCCGCCGCCAGGACGGCGAGCAGCACCACGACCGCGAAGACACTGCTGTGGAAGAAGGAGATCGCGAGCATCGCGAGTGCCGCGACGATCCACGCGGTGGCGGCGTGCCAGCGCCGTTCGAGGGTGCGGTCGGAATGCCGCCCGACGATCAGCATGGCGACGATCCCGGCCAGCGGCGGCAGGGCGGAGAACAGGCCGAGGTCCAGCACGTCCCCCACGCCCGCGTCGGCGATGATCCTGGGCGCCCAGAAGGAAACCGCGTTCGCGAGGGTGTACGCACCGCACGCGCACAGCCCGAGGATCCAGACCTTGGGGTCGCTCAGTGCTTCGCGAAGCCCGACGTGGGTCCGCGTACCGCCCGCGCCACCCTTGAGCCGCTGATCGGCGTCGAGGTCGGCGCGGACCGCGGCCTTCTGAGCGGAGGTGAGCCAGCGGACCTGCTCGGGCTCGTCGGCGAGGCAGAACAGCACGACGAGGGCGAGCAGGATCGGCGGAATCCCCTCGACGAGGAACAGCCATTGCCAGTCCGCCAGCCCCGCGACGCCACCGAGGCCGTGCATGATGCCGCCGGAGACCAGCGAACCCACGATTCCGGAGACCGGCACCCCGATGAAGAAGATCGCGGTCATGCGGGTCCGGCGTGCCGACGGGAACCAGCGCGACAGGTAGAACAGCGCTCCGGGGAAGAACCCGGCCTCGGCGACGCCGAGCAGGAAACGCGCCACGTAGAAGGTGTACTCGTCCTGGACGAACATCGTCGCGACGGTGACGACACCCCAGGAAGCCATGATGCGCACCAGGGACTTGCGCGCGCCGATCCGTGCCATCAGCGCGTTGCTCGGCACCTCGAAGAGGATGAACCCGACGAAGAACACCGTCACGCCGAGGCCGTAGACCGCGGGCCCGAAACCGAAGTCGCGTTCGAGACCCTCCTGCGCGATTCCGATGTTCGTCCGGTCGATGAAGCTGACGATGTAGCAGATCACGAGCAAGGGCATGATCCGCAGTGCGATCGCCCGGTAGGTGGCTGGACGGTCGACCGGCACGGCGGCCTGTTCGGTGGCTGGGCTGGGATCGGCCACGGTCTTCGACTCCCTTGTCGGCGGCGGGGACCACGCGAGCATGCGCATACTTGTTGATATTGTCAACACTTACGCTCCGGTGGGTAGGATGCCCGGCATGACCGAACGGCCGGACGGACACGAGCTCGTCCCGATCTCCCAGCTGCTCTCCTACCGACTCTCCCGCACGTCGGCCGCCCTGTCGCGTTCGGCGGCGTTGCGCTACCGCCGGGAGTTCGACGTGAGCCTCGGCGAATGGCGGGCCATCGCCCTCATCGCCGCCGACCCGACCCTCACGCTCAACCGGCTGGCCCGCCGGGCAGGCCTGGACAAAGCGCAGATGAGCAGGGTCGTCGCGAAGCTGGTCGAGCGCGGATTGGTGAACCGCACGGCGGCCTCGGGCCGCACTTCCCGCCTGGCACTGACCGAGGACGGCCTCACCGTGTACCGAGGTCTCATCGTCGCGGCGAACGAGCGCGACGCCTCCTTCCTCGGGCTTCTGACCTCCACCGAGGCCGAGATCCTCGAACGCGCCCTGGACAAGCTCGCCGACGCCGCGCTCGTCGTCGAACAGGAGGAGCGGGAGCGTGACACGAAACCCTAAGTGTTGACATTATCAACTCTCGGCGGGTAGTTCTGGAGTCACCGAGGAGGTGACTCGATGACCGACGGGGTCACGATTTGTGAGTGCTTCGCCAGGGACGGGCTGCAGCACGAGCCCGCGTTCGTCCCCACCGCGACCAAGGTCGCCTTGCTGGAAGGTTTCGTGCGCGCGGGGTTCACCCGCGTCGAAGCGACGAGCTACAGCCACCCGGGGCGCGTCCCGACGTTCGCCGACGCGAGCGACGTCCTCGCCTCCGTCGGCCACCGGCCGGGCGTGGCGTTCAAGGCGACGTGCCCCAACCCCCGCGCCGTGACGCGCGCGCTGGACGACCTCGATCGCGGCGCCGGGGCTCAAGAACTGAGCCTGCTGGTCTCGGCCAGCGAGAGCCACACCGAACGGAATCTGCGCACCACCCGCGCCGCCCAGTGGGAACGGGTCGCGGAGATGATCAGCTTGGCGGACAAGCGTTTCCGCCTGATCGGCGTGGTCTCCGTCGCGTTCGGCTGCCCGTTCGAAGGCGCTGTCGACCCGGGCCGGGTCGCCGAGGACGTCGCACGGTTCGCCGACCTCGGGGCTGACGCGGTCACCCTGGGCGATACCACCGGGGTGGCGACGCCGAAGACGGTGACTTCCCTGTTCCAGCGGCTCGGCCGGGACCATCCCAGGCTGCCGTTGATCGCGCATTTCCACAACTCGCGGGGCGCGGGCATCGCCAACGCGGTGGCCGCGCTGGACGCGGGCTGCCGCCACTTCGACAGCGCGATGGGCGGGGTCGGCGGCCACCCGGCGTCGATCGGCTACGGCGCCGGGCTGACCGGGAACGTCTGCACCGAAGACCTCGTCGACCTCTTCCACGCGATGGGTGTCCGAACAGGACTGGACCTCGACGCGCTCGCCGAATCGTCCGCCGCCTGCGAGAAAGCACTCGGCCGCCCGCTGCACAGTATGGTCGCGCGAGCCGGTTTCGCCCGCACACAAGGAGAAAGCCGACGATGACCGGAACCCTGCTCACCGAGGACCGCGACCGGGTCCGGATCCTCACCCTCGACCGGCCCGCCAAGCTCAACGCGCTCGACACCGCCCTCACCCGGGCTCTGCGGGACGCGCTCGACGCCGCCGACCTCGATCCCGGTGTCCGCGCTGTGGTGCTGACCGGCAACGGCCGCGGATTCTGTGCGGGCGCGGACCTTTCCGAGTTCTCCGCCCTCACTCCGGAGCAGCCCGACGCGGTGCTGGAGCGAGCGGCGCTGACCGCCGGGCTCCAGACCCGGATGCAGCGGATGGGCACCCCGGTCGTCGCCGCGGTCCGCGGTGCGGCGGTCGGCGGCGGCGCGGGCCTCGCGATCGGCGCCGACATGGTCGTCGCGGGCACCGACCTGCGCTTCGGCTACCCGGAACTGCGTCACTCCCTCGTCCCGGCGCTGGTGATGACCGGCCTGGTGCGGCACCTGGGCCGCAAGCTCGCCTTCGAGCTGATCAGCACCGGCAGGCTGCTCACCGCGGCCGAAGCGTTCGAACACGGCCTGGTCAACCGGGTCGTCGAGGCCGAGGACGTCCTCCCAGCCGCGCTGGAGATCGCGACCGGATGGGCGGCGGTCGAGCCACGGGCCCTGAGCGCCGCCAAAGACCTGTTCTACCGGGTCGCCGACCTGCCGACCGACGCCGCCGTGCGCGCCGGCCAGGACGTGAACGCCCTGATGCGGGGGTTCCGCGAATGACGCCGCCGCTCGAAGGCATCACCGTGCTCGACTTCTCCCGGGTGCTGGCCGCCCCGATGGCCACGCAGATCCTCGGCGAACTGGGCGCGACGGTGATCAAGGTCGAACGGCCGGGTTCCGGCGACGAGACCCGCGGCTTCGAACCCCGGCTCCCGGCCGGGGAAAGCGCCTACTTCTTCGCCGTCAACCGGGGAAAACGCTCGGTGACCCTCGATCTGAAGGACCCGCGCGGCCGTGACGCCGCCCGCCGCCTCGCCGCCCGGGCCGACGTCGTCGTGGAGAACTTCCTGCCCGGCACCATGGACCGGCTCGGCCTCGGCTACGAGGAACTGGCCGAGGGCAACCCCGGCCTGGTGTACGTGTCCGCCACCGGGTTCGGGCAGACCGGGCCCGACAGCTCCCGCAAGGGTTACGACACCGTTTTCCAGGCCCTGTCCGGGATCATGGCGATGACCGGCGAACCGGACGGCCCGCCGGTCAAGACCGGGGTCCCGGTGGCGGACCTGACCTCGGGGCTCTGGGTGGTCATCGCCGCGCTGACCGGGCTGGCGGGCCGGAGCGCCACCGGACACGGCCGCCACCTGGACGTGTCCATGATGGACGTCCAGCTCAGCCTGCACGCGCTGAACGCCGCCCGGCTGTTCGCCCTCGACGAGGATCCGGCGCGGACCGGCAGTCAGCACCCCGGCCGCGTCCCGTCGGCGGCCTTCGAGGCCTCGGACGGCCGCTGGGTCCACATCAGCTGCAGCGACCAGCACTGGGCGCCGCTGTGCCGGGTACTGGGCCTCGACGAACTCGGGTCTGACAGCGCGCTCCGGCACAACGCCGGACGGGTCACCCACCGGGAGCGGGTGATGAGCGCGCTGCGCACGGCGGTCGCCGGCCGGGCGAGCGGCGGACTCGTCGAGGACCTGCGCGCGGCCGACGTGCCGGTGGGCGAAGTACGCGGCGTCCGCGACGCGCTGGACGACCCGCACGCCCGGGCACGCGGCGTCGTCGGCACCTTCTCCCATCCCGCGGAAGGCACCTTCCCCGCGATCCGCACCCCGCTGCGGGAGACCGGCGCGGAACCACATGACCTGGCGAGCCCGCCGTTGCTGGGCGCCGACACCGAGACCGTGCTGGCGGAGTCGGGCCTCGGCCCGGCCGAGATCGCCGCCCTGCGCAGCGAAGGAGTGATCTGAGTGGACGAGCGGATCCGGCTCGACGTCGCCGCCGGGATCGCCAGGGTGCAACTGGCCCGCCCGGGCGCCCGCAACGCCGTGGACCTGCCGCTGTGCCTTCAGCTGCGTGACGCGTTCGACGAGATCGACGCCGACGATTCGGTCCGCGTCGTCCTGCTCTCCGGTCAGGGTCCGGTCTTCTGCGCCGGAGCCGACCTCAAGGAACGCGCCGGCAAGGACGCGTCGTGGGTACGCCGTCGTCGCGCGGCCTCGTTCGCCGCCTACGCCGCGATCGCGGCCTGCCGCCGTCCGGTGGTCGCGCTGGTGCACGGAGCCGTCGTCGGCTCGGGAGGCGAGATCACCCTCGCCGCCGATTTCGCGATCGCCGCCGAGGGCACCACGTTCCGGTTCCCCGAGCCGCACTGGGGCACGATCGGCGCCACCCAACGGCTGCCGAGGGCGATCGGGCCGCGCCGCGCCAAGGAGCTGCTGTTCACCAATCGCGCCGTCGACGCGGAGGAGGCCCGCGATCTCGGGCTGGTCGTCCGCGTCGTCCCCCCTGCGGAACTGACCGGCGTCGGGTACGAAACAGCGCAGAACATCGCGAAGGCACCGCCCGGGGCCATCGCGCTGACCAAACGCGCGGTGGATCTCGGCACCGAAACCGACCTCGACCGCGGCATCCGCATCGAAATGGCCGCGATCGAGCAGAATCTGGGTACCGGCGACTGGCGTGACGGCGTCGACCGCTTCCGGGCCGCCGCGACGTCCGAGGAGAAAGAGTGATGGACCTGCGCATCGTCTGCCCGCTCACCGCGCACGAGGCGCTGGAGCGTGCCGCGCTGACCGCGCCGGACGTCGAGGCCGTCGTCACCGCCGAAGCCCGCGTCACCTACGGCGAACTCGCCGGGAACGTCGCGCGGATCAGGGCCGCGCTCGCGGCACACGGCATCGGGCGGGGCGACCGCGTCGGTGTCTGCCTCGGCAACGGCCCCGACTGGGTCGCGCTGTTCGTCGCGATCGGCTCGCTCGGCGCCGTCACCGTGCCCGTCAACACCCGGTGCACCGCGGGCGAGGTCCAGTACATGCTGGGCAAGGCGAAGGTTTCGACGCTCTTCGTCGCGGACCGCGTGCTGCGCGTCGACTTCATCGCGATGCTGCGCGAACTGGGCCTCGACGCCGACGGACGCTGCGCCACGTTGCCCGGCCTGACCTCCGTGGTGGTGCTGGGCACCGACGTGCCGGACGGGGTGACGCCCTGGACCGCGTTCCTCGCCGCCGCCGGCGACGATGTCCCGGCCACCGCGGAACCGGACGACGTCCTGCTCGTGCAGTACACCTCGGGTACGACGGCCCGCCCGAAAGGTGTCCTGCTCACGCATCGGAACATGTGCGCGAACGCGTACTTTTCCGGCGCCCGGCTCGGGTTCCGCCCCGCCGACCGCTTCCTCAGCGCCCGTCCCTTCTTCCACGTCGCCGGAAGCACGCTGTCGGTGCTCGCGAGCCTTCAGCACGCCACCACGTTGGTCGCCATGGCCAAATTCGAGGCGGGAGAGGCCTTGCGCCTCCTGGAAGAAGAGCGCTGCACCCATTTTTCGGGCAACGACACCATCGCGATGATGTTGCTCAACCATCCCGATCGCGCGACGCGGGAACTCCACCTGCGCGGTGCCTGGGTCGCGGCGTCGCCGACGGTGATCCGGCGGGTGATCGACGAACTCGGCGCCCGCGAATGCGTCGCGGGCTACGGCCTTTCGGAGGCGTCGCCGAACGTCGCGCAGTCGTGCTGGTGGGAGCCCGAGGAGCTCCGGGCCTCCGGCGCGATGGCCGTCGAACCCGGGGTGGAGGTCCGTATCCGCGCGCTCGACGACGATCACGACTGCGCGCCGGGCACCCCGGGCGCGATCCTCGTCCGCGGCTGGAACGTCATGCGCGGCTACCTCGACGACCCCGGGCAGACCGCCGCCGCGATCGACGCCGACGGCTGGCTGTCCACCGGGGACATCGGCCTGCTCGACCGGTCCGGCAGGCTTCATTTCATCGGGCGCACCAAGGACATCATCCGCGTCGGCGGGGAGAACGTCGCGCCCGCCGACGTCGAGGACATCCTGCACAGCCACGCCGCTGTCCGGCAGGCCGCCGTGGTCGGGGTGCCGCACGAGCGGCTGATCGAGGTCCCGTTCGCGTTCGTCGTGCTCCGCGAAGCCGACGCGGTCACCGAAGACGAGCTCCTGCGCTGGGCGAAGGCGAACATGGCGGGTTTCAAGGTGCCCCATCATCTCCGGATCGTCGACGGCTTCGAAGGCATCGGCATGACGGCGAGTTCGAAGGTGCGGAAGAACCAGCTCGCGGAGCACGCCCGCACCCTGCTCGGGCTCACCCGATGAGGCGGATCCCGACCCCGGTCACCGCTCTGCTGGACATCGACCTGCCGATCGTGCAGGCGGGGATGTCGTGGGCCTCGTCGTGCTCGGCCCTGCCGCTCGCGGTGAGCAACGCCGGCGGGCTCGGGGTCGTCGCCGCCGGGCCGATGCGGGTGCCGGATCTGGCCCGCACCCTCGACGAAATGGCCGACGGCACCGAGTCCCCCTGGGCGGTGAACCTGCCGCTGTACCGGGCGGGCGCCGACGAGGTGATCGACCTGCTGATCGAGCGCCGTCCACCGGTCCTGATCGCGTCCCAGGGCGGCCCGCGGCGCTACCTCGCCCGCTTCCACGACGTCGGAACGACCTGCCTGCACGTGATCGCCGGAACCGAACACGCGAAGAAGGCCGTCGACGCCGGTGTCGACGGACTCGTCGTGGTCGGCGCCGAGGCAGGCGGACATCCGCCGCCCGGCCTCGTCACGACGCTGATCCTCACCCGTGCCGTCGCCACCGCCGTGCCGGACACCCCGATCGTCGCGTCCGGCGGCCTCGCCGACGGAGCGGGCCTCGCCGCGATGCTCGCGCTCGGCGCGGGCGCCGCCCAATTCGGCACCCGGTTCCTCGCCAGCGCCGAAGCCACCGTCCATCCGGACTACAAGGCCGCCGTGGTCGCCGCCGACATCGACTCGACCCGCACTGTCGGCCGGGACCTCGGCCTGATCCGCGCCCTGGCCAACGACTTCACCGACCGGATGACCGAACTCGAGAACTCCGCGGCCGACCTCGAACAGCGACGCGGCGCGTTCACGGCCTCCTCCCTGCGGGACGCGGCGCTCGACGGCGACCTGAAGAACGGCAAGGTCGAAGCGGGCCAGTCGGCCGGGCTGGTGACCGACGTCCTGCCCGCCGCCGACATCGTGCGGCGGATCGTCAAGGAGTACTACGCGGCCGTCGCCCGGATGCGCCCCTGACGCATTTCGTCCCCTAAATGCGGGACGGGCGGGCGGCGTGAGTGGGGAGGATGGCGGTTGATCAAGGTCGAAGACTCGTGCGGCCTGGCGACGGTGGAGGATTTGGGACAGTGAGTGCCCCAAATCCTCCACCGTCGCTGTCCCGTGCTCGCCAGGAGGTACGTGAAGGTCGAGTTTCCTCGGCTGAGCCGCGTGAAGGGGGCCTTCACGCGCAGGGGCTGCGACTACTGGTGCGCGTGGGGCGAACGTGACGATCTCGAAGTCCCGTGAAGGCCTCCTTACCTACCCTGAAGGTAGTGAAGGAGGCCTTCACGGGACTTGCCGAGCCAGCCGACACTAGCGCGACATTACATCTGTAATGTAGCCTCCTGACGCAAGGAGGTTCCGGATGAGCACGTCCGAGACACAGGACGACGCTTCGGGGACGAAGCGGGCGCTCCAGCGCGCGGCGGTCGAAGTCGTGGCACGAGAAGGACTTCGCGGCCTCACCTATCGCGCGGCCGCCAGGGCGGCGGGCTGCACCACGGGAGCGGTACAGCACCACTTCTCGTCGATCGACGATCTTCTTCAGTCCTCTTTGGACTGGGTGCTCGAAGAGAGCGCGGAGAACGGTTTGATCGGCGCCCGCACCGGCGTGTTCGCCGACGGCGAGGAGATCCAGAAGCGCTACCGGGACAGCGAGCAGATCCAGATCTTCCAGTACCAGCTGGTCGTGGAATCGGCCCGGCGCCCGGAGTTGCGCCCGGCCCTCCGGCGGCTCTACCGCGGATATCTCGACGCGGTCGGCAAAGAACTGGGCGCGGACGACGGGTTCGCGCAGCTCGTTTTCTACGCCCTCGACGGGATGTTCCTGCATCAGGTCGCGGATCCGGACGTCGACCCCGGTCCGGCACTCGAAGCACTGCACGCCATAACGGCGAAGGTTCACTAGAACGAAATGGCAGTACCGCTGCCCGGTGACACGCACCCCGCGTGACACCGGGCAGCGGTACTGCCATTTTCCGTTGCAGGACAACAATTCCGCACTGTCCTTTTGAGATTATCGAAACCGGTTTAGGTGTTGACTTCATCAACACTCGGGGGTCAGACTCGGCGCATCCCGAAGCGAAAGGCTCATCCGATGCCCGACACCGCTGCCGCGACCTTGCTGATCGACGGTCGCCGGCATTCCGCCCCGACGACGTTCGACGTCCTGGATCCCGCGAGCCTCGACGTTCTCGGCCAGGCGGCCGACGCGGGACCCACCCATGCGCTCGCCGCCCTCGACGCCGCGGCCGCCGCCTTCCGCGGCTGGGCGGACACCGACCCGGAAACCCGTGGTGGTCACCTTCGCGCCGCGGCGGCGGAAATCCGGGCGCGCCTGGGTGAGCTCGCGTCGTTGCTGAGCCGGGAGAACGGCAAGCCGCTCGCGGAGGCTGCCGGCGAACTGGCCGGTGGTGCCCGGATGCTGGAGTGGGCCGCGGAAGAGGGCAGGCGTGCCTACGGCCGCGTCACCCCCGCCTCCGCAGCGGGCCCTGGTCTGGTGCTGCGCTCCCCGGTCGGGCCGGTCCTCGCGATCACGCCGTGGAACTTCCCGGCGAGCATGCTGCTGCGCAAGGTCGGGCTCGCCCTGGCCGCCGGCTGCCCGGTCATCGCCAAACCGGCCGAGCAGACCCCGCTCATCGCCACCGCGCTGCTCGACATCCTGCAGGCGACCGGCCTCCCCGCAGGCGTCCTGCAATCCTTGACGACGTCCAGGCCCGCGGAGCTCGTCGGGGCGTTGCTGGCCGATCGCAGGCTGCGCAAGGTCAGCTTCACCGGGTCGACCGAGGTCGGCCTCGGCCTGTTGCGCCAGACCGGCGACACGCTTCGCCGCACCTCGCTCGAGATGGGCGGCCACTCCCCCGCGATCGTGTTCGCCGACGCCGACCTCGAAGCGGCCGCCGCCGGTGTGGTCACCGCGAAGTTCTTCAACGCGGGCCAAAGCTGCACGGCCGTGAACCGGCTTTACGTCCACGAGAGCGTGCGGGACGACCTGCTCGCGCTGATCGAGAAGAAGACGGCCACGCTGCGACTCGGACGCGGAGACGCCGAAGGCACCAAAGTCGGTCCGCTGATCGACGAAGCCGGGCTCGCGAAGGTCGAGAACCAGGTCGCCGACGCGGTGACCAAGGGCGCCGGGGTCCTGGTCGGCGGGAGTCGCTGGGAGTCCGGCGACCCGGCGCTGCGCGGTCACTTCTTCCAGCCCACGGTTCTGACCGGCGTCACCGCGGACATGGTCATCAGCCACGAGGAGACGTTCGGCCCGGTGCTGGCCGTCGCCACGTTCACCGGCGACGACGAGGCGATCGACCTGGCCAACACCACGGACTACGGGCTGGCCGCCTACCTGTTCGGCAGCGACCTGCGCCGCCTCTGGCGGGCGCTCGACCGGCTGGACTTCGGCGTGATCGGCGTCAACGACCCGGCGCCGGTCCGCCCGGAACTGCCTTTCGGCGGCCAGAAGAACTCCGGCCAGGAACGCGAAGGCGGCGCCGAAGGAATCGAGGCCTACACCGAGACGAAGGCCGTGGCGCTGCGGTTCTGAGCGCGCGCCCGAGCAGAGAAAGGACTTTCATGACCAGCACCTCCGAACTCGCCGCCCTCGACCGGCGCACCCTCGTGCATCCGCACACCACGATCGGCGCCCCGGCCGAACCGCTCATCCTCGACCGCGGTGAAGGCGCGCTGCTGTGGGACACCGAAGGCCGCCAGTACATCGACGGCACGTGCGGTCTGTGGCAGTGCCCTGTCGGTCACGGCCGGACCGAACTCGCCGACGTCGCCGCCGAGCAGATCCGCCGTCTGGAGTTCTACTCGTCCTTCGGTGACTACTCGAACGCTCCGTCGATCCGCCTCGCCGAACGGCTGCTGTCGCTCGCCCCCGCCGGGCTGGAACGCGTGTTCTTCACCAACGGCGGTTCGGAGGGCAACGAGACCGCGATCAAGCTCGCCCGCCTCGCCTTCCACCACGCCGGTTCCCCGGAGCGGACGGTGGTACTGGCCCGGACCGGCGGCTACCACGGAATGGGTGGCGCTTCGCTCGCCGCGACCGGGATCGAGGGCCTGCGCGCCGGGTTCGGCCCGCTTCTGCCGGACGTGGAATGGCTGGGCAAGCCCCACGCCATCGAACACGGCCCGGACGCGGCCGACGTGCTCGTGGCGGAACTGGAAGAACGGATCGCCGAGATCGGCGCGCACCGCATCGCCGCGTTCATCGGCGAACCGGTGCTGGGCGTCGGCGGGATGGTGCCGCCGCCGGACGGGTACTGGCCGCGAGTGCAGGAAGTGTTGCGCCGCAACGGGATCCTGCTGATCGTCGACGAGATCGTGACCGCCTTCGGCCGGACGGGGCACTGGTTCGGCAGTCGGCACTACGGTATCGAGCCGGACATGATCGTCACCGCGAAGGGCATCACCAGCGGCTACGTCCCGATGGGCGCGGTGCTGATCGGCCGCCGGGTCCTCGAACTCGCCGACGGGGCCACGTTCCTGCACGGTTTCACCTACAACGGCCACCCCGTCGGTGCCGCCGTCGCGCTGGCGAACATCGACATCATCGAGCGGGAGAACCTGCTGATGCGCGCCCGTGTTCTCGGCGCCCGCCTGCGTGAACGGCTCGACCCGCTCACCGAACTCCCCCACGTGCGCGAGGTCCGCGGGGTCGGCCTGATGCTCGGCATCGAGTTCACCGACGTGCCGACGGCGTCGGTGCAGTCCGGCTGCCGCGCGGACGGCGTCGTGGTCCGCGCCTCCGGCACCAGCATCGTGCTGTCCCCGCCGCTGGTCATCACCGAGGAGCAGCTCGACACCCTGGCCGACGTGCTGTGCCGCCACGTCGCGGCCGCCGCGAGCTGAGCGGAGAAACCCCATGAGACGCCGGATACCGACGCTGTTGTCCGCCGCGCTGACCGTCCCCCTCTTCGTCACCGGATGCGCCGTTTCCGAAGGCGGCCCGGATTCGCTCGTGTTCGTCTCCTACGGCCAGGGTGCCTACCAGGCGGGGCAACGTTCGGCGTGGCTCGACCCGTACGAGAAGCAGACCGGGACCGCGATCACGATCGACGGCCCGTCGAGCAACGCCAAGCTGAAGGCGATGGTCGAGGCGGGCAAGGTCACCTGGGACGTCGTGGACACCGACGCTTCCGCGGCCGCCGCGGTCTGCGGCAGCCTGCTGGAGCCCATCGACATGGGTCCTCTGGCGGCCGGTTTCCCGAAAGGATCGCTGACCGACTGCGGTGTGCCGGACGCCTTCTTCGGCATGATGCTGATGTACGACACCAAGGCCTACGGCGACCGTCCACCGGCCAAGATGGCCGATTTCTTCGATCTCAAAGCGTTTCCAGGACGGCGGATCATCTACGGCGGCGACCCGAGTGTGGGGACGATCGAGGCCGCCCTGCTGGCCGACGGGGTCCCACGGGACAAGCTGTACCCGCTCGACGTCCGCCGCGCGCTGTCGATGTACGACCGCATCCGGCCGGAACTCACCATCACCAGCACCTACGGCGACCAGCAGCAGCGCATGGCCGGTGGGCAGGCGGACATGGCGCTCATCGTCAGCGCCCGCGCGTTCTCACTGCTGAAAGCGGGCGCGACGAACTGGAAGGTGGTGCCCGGGATCCCCGTCCCGGTGACCTGGGACGTACTCGTCGTTCCCAAAGGGACACCACGCTCGGACGAAGCCAAACGGCTGATCCGGTTCGCCTCGGAACCGGCGCAGGCGGCGGCCTTCGCGGCCAGTGCCGGCGTCGGGCCCGCGAACACCGCCGCGCCTCCCCCGGCCACCCCGATCGGACGAGAACTCGACATCTGGGGAGACGGCAAGGAAAACCTGCGCGTGCTCAGCGACGTGCGCTGGTGGGCCGCGAACCGGACCGCGCTCGTCAAGGCCTGGTCGGATTGGAGGACCGGATGACCACCGTGCGAACCGCGCGACGAACCGGCTCCGCGACCTGGCTGCTGCTCCCCGCGGCGGCGGTGGTGCTCGTGTTCTTCTTCTACCCGCTCGCCGCGATCCTGTGGCGCAGCTTCACCGAGCCCGGTTTCGGCGTCGGCAACTACCTGGCCGTCCTCGGCGACGAGGTGCAGATCCGGGTGGTGCTCCGGACCTTGCGGACCGCGCTGATCATCACCGTCGCCACGCTGATCGTCGCGTACCCGTACGCCTACGCGATGACCCTGGTCGGGCGCCGGGGCCGCACGGTGCTGACGCTGCTGGTCCTGATGCCGTTCTGGACCAGCGTGATGGCCCGCAACTTCGCCTGGTACGTCCTCGAACAGCGGGGTGGCGTGATCGAGAAGGCGCTCGCCGCGATCGGCGTCGACGGGGTGGTGCTCCTCGGCTCGGTGGCCGGGGTGACCGTCGCGATGGTGCAGGTGATGCTGCCGTTCATGGTGCTGCCGCTGCACAGTTCGATGTCCGGGATCGACCGGAGCCTGCTCCACGCGGCGGGCAGCCTCGGCGCGCCCCGTCCGGTCGCCTTCCTGCGGGTGTATCTGCCCTTGTCGATGCCCGGGGTCCTGGCTGGAGTGTCGGTCGTGTTCATCATGTCGCTGGGCTTCTACATCACCCCGGCGCTGCTCGGCACGCCGCAGCAGGCGCTGGCCGCGCAGGTGATCGGCACCCAGGTCAACGACCTGCTGGACTTCGCCGGGGCCGGTGCGCTCGGGGCGATCCTGCTGGTCGTCACGCTCGTGGTGCTGGCCGTGCTGAGCCGGGTGGCCGCGCCGCTGGGCACCAGTGCGGCGGGAGGTGCCGACCGTGGCTAACGATCCGTCCATCACCAGGGCCGCGCTCCGGCAGCGGACGCTCGGCTGGGGCCTGCGCGTGTGGGTCGCCCTCGTCGGGTTCGTGCTCGTCGCCCCCACCCTCGTGGTGATCCCGATGAGCTTCGGCGCGGGCTCGACCTTCCAGTTCCCGCCGGACGACTGGTCGTGGCGCTGGTACGGCGAGTTCTTCGGCAGTAAGCAGTGGCTCGGCGCGCTGGCCAACTCGGTCCAGGTCGGCCTGCTGGCGGCGGTGCTCGCGACGGTCGTCGGGGTGGCGGCCGCGTTCGGCCTCGACCGCGCGCGGTTCCGCGGCCGGGGTGTCGTGCGGCAGCTGCTGATGGCGCCGATGATCCTGCCGGGGATCGTCGTCGCGGTCGCCGTCTACGGGGTCTTCCTGCGGTGGCAGCTCAACGGGACGATGCTCGGTTTCGTGCTGGCGCACGCCGTGCTGGGCGTGCCGTTCGTGCTGACCTCCGTGCAGACCAGCCTCGCCGGGTACGACCCTGTCGTGGAGAAGGCCGCGGCGAGTCTCGGCGCCTCGAAACTCACGACGCTGCGCAAGGTCGTGCTGCCGAGTATCGCTCCAGGCGTGACGTCGGGTTTCGTGTTCGCCTTCGCGACCTCCTTCGACGAGGTCGTGGTCGCCCTCTTCCTGCAGACACCCGCCATCAAGACCTTGCCGGTGAAGATGTACGAGTCGATCGTCCTCGAGATCGACCCCACCATCGCCGCGGCGTCGAGCCTGATCGTCGTGTTCACCACGATCCTGCTGTTCGTGCCCTTGTTCCTGCGCCGACGGAGCCACCATGACTGACGACCACCGCGGCATCACCACCGCGCACGTGACCAAGGCGTACGCCGGCGTCGACCGTCCCGCCGTGGACGACGTCTCCCTGCACATCGCCGACGGCGAGTTCATGACGTTCCTGGGGCCTTCCGGCTCGGGCAAGACGACGATGCTGTCGATGATCGCCGGGTTCACCCCGCTCACCGCGGGCTCGATCACCCTGGACGGACAGGAGATCTCCCGGCTCAAACCGCATCGGCGCGACCTCGGGGTGGTGTTCCAGCAGTACGCCCTGTTCCCGCACATGTCGGTCGCCCGCAACGTCGCTTTCGGGCTCACCCAGCGCAAACGGCCGAAGGGGGAGATCGACCGCCGTGTCACCGAGGTACTGGAGCTGGTCGGCTTGTCCGCGGTACGGGATCGGTTGCCCCGTCAGCTTTCCGGCGGCCAGCAGCAGCGGGTCGCGCTGGCCCGCGCCGTGGTCTACCAGCCGCGGGCGCTGCTGATGGACGAGCCGCTGGGCGCGCTGGACAAGAAGCTGCGCGACCAGCTGCAGCGCGAGATCGCCCGGATGCACCGCGAGCTGGGGATGACGTTCCTGTTCGTCACTCACGACCAGCAGGAGGCGCTCACCCTGTCCGACCGGATCGCGGTGTTCAACGAAGGACGGATCGAACAGGTCGGCACGCCGTCGGACCTTTACGAGCGCCCGGAAACGTTGTTCGTCGCGCAGTTCGTCGGGGAATCCAACGCCTTGTCCCTCGCACCGGGCGAAGTCACGATCGTGCGGCCAGAACGGCTGACGCTCTACACCCGTGCCGATCCGGTGCCGTCCGGGCACCAGCGGGCCGGTGCCGTGGTCACCGACATCGTCTACGTCGGCGATCACAGCCGGATCTGGCTGCGGTACGCCGACGGCGCGCGCGGTTGCGCGGTGCTGACCGCGGGAACGGCGCACGAACACCGTCCCGGCGACGACGTGATCGCGGCCTGGCATCCGGAGCATCAAGCAGTGGTCCCGGCCGCGGAAAGGACAACGGTATGACTTCCGACCTGCTTCTGCGCGGTGGTCTCGTTCGCACCTTCGACACCGAACTCGGAAACGCCACGGCGGTGCTCGTCTCCGGCGGGCGTGTGGTCGCTGTCGGGGACGACGACACGGTCTCCGCCGCGGCCGCCCCCGGCACGCCGTCGATCGACCTACGGGGACAGACCGTCCTGCCGGGAATCAACGACGCGCATCTGCATCTGGCCTGGTACGCCTTGTCCGGACCGGAGTTCTGCGTGAACCTGACGGCCGCGGCCGACCTCGCCGAGGTCCGGCGGGCGTTGGACGCCGCGCCGCCGGGTGAATGGATCGTCGGCCGCGGCTGGCGTGAGACCACCATCGCGGAGTTCGCCGACGGCAGTGCCGCGCCGTCGCGGGCGTGGCTCGACGAGGTGACCGGGGCGCGGCCCACGGTGCTGCACCACGCCTCGTCCCATTCGATCTGGGTCAACAGCGCCGCGCTGGAACGGGCGGGGATCACCGCGAGGACACCGGATCCGACGGCGGGCGAGATCCTCCGGGACGCCGCCGGGGAGCCGACCGGGATCCTCGTGGAGAGCGCGCAGGAACTCGTGGCCGCGCTGGTGCCGCAGCCGAGCCGGGACGAGCGGCTGGACGCGACCGCGCGCACGATGGCCCGGCTCAACCGGCTGGGCGTCACCAGCGTCACCGACCCGATCGTCCCGCCCGGGTTGTGGCAGGACTACCGGGATCTGCACGCGGCGGGCCGGCTGACGACGCGGGTGACCGCGCTGCTGCACTGGAACTGGCCGTCTCCCACGACTTCGGCGGCCGACCTGGCCCGGGCGCTGGACAGCACGGACCTGGGTGCCGGGGACGATCTGCTGCGCATCGGCGGGATCAAGCTGTTCGCCGACGGCGTCCCGACGCATTGCACGGCCTGGATGCACCGGCCGTATCCCGGCGGCGGGCACGGAAGTCTCGTCACGGCCGGGTCCGGCGATCCGGAGCAGGTGCGTGAGCTGCACGAACTGATCGCCGTGGCCCAGCGGCGCCGGGTCCGCGTGCAGGTCCACGTGACCGGCGATCGCGCGGCCGACGCCGTGGTCGACGCCATCGAGGCGGCCGCGGCCGCCGACCCGTGGCCGGACGCGCGGCACGTGCTCATCCACGGCACCTTCCTGTCGCCGGAGGTGCACGAACGCCTGGCCCGCACCGGGACCGGAGTGATCACCAGCTCCCTCATGCGGACGTTCAGCGGTCCGTCGATGGTCCGGATCGTGGGTGAGGATCGCTGGAGTGAGGCGTTCCCCGCGCGGACACTGCTCGACCACGGAGTGGTGGTCGCGGACAGCTCGGACGCTCCGGTGACCGAACCGGACTGGCGACGCGGAGTCGCCACCTTCACCGGCGAGCCGGGACCCAACCCGTTTTCCCTGCTTTCACCGGAGAAACGGCTCGACCGGGAAGAAGCGCTGCGACTGTGGACGACCGGCCCGGCTTGGCTGGAGCATGCCGAGAGCCGCAAGGGGACGCTGGCGCCCGGCAGGCTGGCCGACCTGGCCGTCTTCGACCGGGATCCGGTCACCGCGAGCGGACGGGACTTGCTTGAAGCGCGGTCGGTTCTGACCGTCCTCGGTGGACACGTGGTGTCCGAAGTGGACGCTGACCAGGCGTTCACCTAGAAGAGATCACTCGCCGCACGGGAGTCCGTGAAGGCCTCCTTGCCTACCCCGCAGGCGAGGGATGCGGTGAGTATGCCCGCGTCGTGGCAAAGCGGGCCCAGACACCCGCGCGACCGCCTCATCACTCACGACAACCTTTTCACGCAGGAAGGAGACTGCCCATGCCGAAATCGCAGTAGTGGTCGAGAAGGATCCGGCTGCCGTCGATGAACTCGATCTCGCACAGAGCAAGAAAAGGCCCATGGGCTTCGGTCACCATGCCGAATTGGCCATCGTTCCCGCGCCTGCCTTCGAAAACCTTGTCACCCCAAGACCGGCCGAGATAGAACGAGGCTGACTTCACTTCGTACGCTGACACTTTATGTGGGGTCACACGGATGGCTACAGAGTATTTTTGCCCCGGTTGCTTGGCAGGGCCAAGAATATGTGTCAGGAAATGAGAACGCTGCCCCGCCTTCCGCGACGACTGGTAGGAACGGAGAACCGAGGGATCGACCTCGCCTATCGGACCAGTGAGCCGGGTGACGGAGACAGGTACAGAGGGCGAACCCTTGCCCAGCCCCTCCCGCACCTCGACCTCGATGGGCACGGTTTCCTCATCTTCCTGCTCCACAGGTTCCTCGGCCGGCTTGTCGCCCTCGTCTTCGGCGGGTGGCGCCTGTGTCAGACCGGCGGTTTTCTCCTCATAGCCGAGTTCAGCCCCGGCGAACTTCAACCGGGTGAATCGGACTCCCAAGAGCGCGACAAGACCAGCGACCGCTCCGGCGCCGGCGAGGACGCCTGCGAAGGAGGCGAGATCGCTGTCCACCGTCACGACACATCCTGAGGCGACACTCGAACACTGATCGAGGGCGACCTGCTTTTGAGGCGGCGAGATGGTGATGAAGAGCGCGACTCCGAGCAGAATGAGCCCGGCGACCGCGGCGACAACCCGTTCGACCTTGCCGAGTGGTACGAATCCGGGACTCCCGGTGACAGCGGACATGGCGTCGATGCCTCCCCTCGTCCGATCTCAGGGTGACCGCGATGTCAGGGAGCCGATAGGGCCTTTCGACTTTTTCCCGCGACCACTCACGACCGCGCCGCCGGGCCAGCACGCTTCGGGAGCGTGCGGCGCGTTGAACGCCAGGACGTACGGCAGCACGACGGCATGGGTCTGCGCGTGCGGCAGGTTGTACATCCCGCCGAGGACGTGGCGGATCTTGTGGTGCAGCCCCGCACCGGCCGAGGCGAAGGCCGCCGCCGACAGGTAAGCACCGTAGGGGCCTACGAGGCGTCGTAGACGACCGCTACGGGGAGGACCGCTGATCGCGGCCCGTGGTCTTCGCCCCGTCATCGGTCAAGCCCCGGACATCGGTCGTCCCGGAACCGGGATACGTGGTCGGGACGGCGACGATCGGAAGCCCGGTCGTCAAGGCGATCGCTTTGGCCTGCCCCGTGGTCGAGCCGCCTCCGACCGACACGATCGCGTCGATCGCCGCCGCGGCCGCCGAGCGGGCCCGCTCTCGGCCACGTCGACGGGGACGTGCATGAGAACTTCGCCGTGGCGCAGTGGCACCGGAAGACCGGCCGTCACCTCGTCGGCGAGTTTCCGCTCGGCTTCGGCGGCGATCACCATCACCACCGTCGACGACGCTCACGTTACGGCATCCGGTTCGGAGCCGCGGTCAGCGAGGCGAGTGCCGAATGTCTCGCCGTACCGCGGCTTCGTCGCCGTCCGATCGCCCCGCGGGTGCCGAGTCAGTCCCGGAGTGCGGCCGCGTCCCGCCCGGGTTCGACGGGGACGGGCTCGACCGGAACCCCGGCCACGGGCTTGCCGCGACGCCTCCGGAACTCGAATCCGACGAGGATCAGCGTGAGCGTCACCGCGCTGAGCCAGAACTGCGAACGGGTCGACGGCAGCAGCGCCATCGCCAGGATCACCCCGGCCATCAGCGCGATGGTCGCGTAGCTCAGCCACGGGAACAGCCACATCTTGAACGTGAGCTTGCCCGGGTCCTCCCGTTCCAGCCTGCGGCGGAGCCGCACCTGCGCGAGCGCGATCGAGAGGTACACGAACAGCGCGACGGCACCGTAGGAGTTGACCAGGAACTGGAAGATCAAGTTCGGCGAGGTGTAGGCGGCGATGACGGACACATAGCCGATGACGGTCCCGGCCAGGATCGCGCGCCTCGGCACACCACTGCGGGAAAGCCGGGTGAACGCCTTCGGCGCGTCGCCGTTGCCGGTGAGCGCGAACAGCATCCGCGACGACGTGTACAGCGCCGAGTTCAGGCAGGAGAGCACCGCGGTCAGGACGATCGCGTTCATGATCGTCGCCACGGCCGGGATGCCGAGCACCTCCAGCACGGCCGCGTACGGGCTGACCGCGGTCGCCGGATCGTCCCAGGACTTGATCGCCACGACGAGGAACACCGAACCGACGTAGAACAGCACCACCCGGAGGATGATCGACCGCATGGCCTTCGCGACCGCCTTCTTCGGCTCCGCGGACTCGGCGGCGGCGATGGTGACGATCTCCGCGCCGGTGTAGAAGCCGATGCACGGGACCACCGCCGCGAGCACCGCGCCGATGCCGAGTGGCGCGAATCCGCCGTGGGAGACCAGATTCGTCACGCCGCCGTGGGCACCCGGCCAGAAACCGAACAGGTACAGGGCGCCGACGGCCAGGAAGACGACGATCGCGACGACCTTGATCGAGGAGAACCAGTACTCGAACTCACCATAGGAACGGGCCGAGACCATGTTCGTGCCGGTGAGGAGCAGGAGCAGCCCGAGGCTGAGCACCCACAGTGGCACGTCCGGCACCCACAGCTGCAGGATCCGGCCGCCCGCGACGGCTTCGACAGCCACGACGATGACGAAGAAGTACCAGTACATCCAGCCGACGGCGAAGCCCGCGCGGTTGCCGAGCGCTTCCCTCGCGTAGACGTAGAACGAGCCGAGCGCGGGTTTGGCGATCGTCATCTCGGCGAGCATGCGCATGATGAGCACGGTGATCAGGCCGGCGATGAGGAACGAGACCACCGCGGCGGGCCCCGCCGACTGGATGACCACGCCGCTGCCGACGAACAGTCCGGCTCCGATGACGCCGCCGAGGGCGATCAAGTTCATATGTCGCTGCTTGAGCCCTGGTTTCAGGCCGCTGCTCTGTGCCGGGTCGGACGCTGAAGTCACGTCTCCTCCTTCTCGCACGCACCGCCGGGAGCGATGGCGCTGGGAGCTCCATTGTGGTTCCGGTCACCGTAGGAACAAGTCGGGCCCGGGGCGAGTGCCAGTTACGATGTGGGACAGGGGTCCAGATCCCTGCGTACCGCCAGGGCGAGCAATTCCGCCGCCGGGCCGGCGAGGCGCCGCCCTTCCGGCCACACCGCGCGCAGCGCCCGTCCGAAGTCGACTCCCTCCACCGCGACCGGGACGAGTTCGCGGTCCGTGACGTCCAGCGCGCTGATCACCGCGGGGCCCGCTCCCGCGACGACGGCGTTGCGGACGGCGGACGCGGAACCCAGTTCCAGCAACGGTTTCACCGGTCCTGCTCCGGCATCGCGCAAGGCGGCGTCGACGGTCTCCCTGGTCCCGGAACCGGGTTCCCGCACGATCAGCGGTGTGCTCGCCAGCTCCGCCGGGGTCAGCGGACGACGTCGGCGCGCCCAGGGATGGGCACCGGAGACGACCACCACGAGATGGTCCACGGCGACCTTCAGCGACGTGAGACCGGCCGGTGCGCCGGGCGACTCGACGAAACCGAGGTCGACCTTGCCCGCACGGGCCAGTCCGGCGACCTGATCCGAGTTCGCGACCTCGAGGCCCAGACGGAGGCCGGGGTTCGCGCGGTTGAGCTCGCCGATCCACCCCGGGACCAGGTGCTCGGCCAGCGTCATGCTCGCCGCGACCCGCAGTCCGGCTTCGTGCCGGGTCCGCAGGGCCTGGGCGCCGTCGAGCAGTCCGTCGAGTTCGGCGAGCACGCGCCGCGCCCGGCCCACGATCACGCGGCCGTCCGGGGTGAGCGCGGAACCGCGGCGGGTCCGGTCGAACAGCACCAGGCCGAGCCTTCGTTCCAGAGTGGACAGTCGTTTGCTCGCCGACGGCTGCGCCATCCCGAGGATGGCGGCGGCCTGCCCGATGCTGCCCAGCTCGCCGACGAGCACGAGCAGGCGCAAGGCGTCCAGCTCCGGTGCGGCCATAGCCAAAGTGCATGACCTACCCGTCGCTCTCCCGGCTACCGGCGTGTTCCGCACCGGACGACGCTCGTCGTCATGGGCACCCTCACCGCGCGGCGGGCGAAGCCGCACCTGACCGGCCTGGCCGTCACCGCCCTCGGGGTGGCCGTCGCGTACCTGCTGAGCACCGCGCTTCCGGTGCTCAGCGCGCTCACCCTCGCCGTCGTGCTCGGGGTGCTCGCCGGTTCGCTGCCGGTGCTCTCGGACAGCACCCGGCAAGCGATCGCGAAGGTGACGAAGAAGCTCCTGCGTGCCGGGGTCGTCCTTCTCGGCTTGCAACTCGCGCTCCCGTCCGTGCTCTCCCTCGGCCCCGGCACACTGCTCGCGGTGGTGCTGACCGTCGGTCTCACGTTCCTCGGCACGATCGGGCTCGGCAGGCTGATCGGCGTTCCGCGTGGGCTCGCGATGCTGGTCGCGACCGGGTTCTCCATCTGCGGCGCGTCGGCGATCGCGGCGATGGAGGGAGTCGTCGAACGGGAGGACTCCGACGTCGCCACCGCCGTCGCCCTGGTCACCTTCTACGGCGGCCTGGCGATCGCCGCGGTCCCACTCCTCGGCGGCTGGCTGGGGATGGACGCGCTGCGGATCGGTGGCTGGGCAGGGCTGGGTGTGCACGAGGTCGCCCAGGTGGTCGCGGCCGCCACCCCGGCCGGGACAGCCGCCGTCGCGGTCGCCGTGGTGGTGAAGCTGAGCCGTGTCGTCCTGCTGGCGCCGATGGTCGCCGCGGTCAGCGTGCGCGAACGCCGTCGCCGCCCGTCCGCAGGAGGGAAGCGCGCCCCGCTGGTCCCGCTGTTCGTCCTCGGTTTCCTGGCGATGGTGGCGGTGCGGAGCACCGGGATCCTTCCGGGCGTGGCGCTCGACGTCGCCAAGGTGGTCTGCACGCTCCTGCTGGCGGGAGCGCTGTTCGGGCTGGGCTGCGCGGTCCGGATCGGCTCGCTGATCCGGACCGGCGGCCGGGCGCTGCTGCTCGGCCTGCTGTCCACGGTGCTGGTCGGCACCGTCGCCTACACCGCGCTGGCCCTGCTCGGCTAGCTTCACGGACCGTCCAGGGCTTGAGCGGCGGTCAGGAGGGCGAGCGTCTCGATGTCGGAGGCCGAGCAGCCGCGGGAGAGGTCGTTCAGCGGGGCCGCGAGCCCCTGGAGGATCGGGCCGAGCGCGACGGCGCCCCCTAGCCGTTCGGCGATCTTGTAGCCGATGTTGCCGGCGTCCAGATTCGGGAACACGAGGACGTTCGCGCGGCCGGCGACAGCGGAACCGGGAGCCTTCGCCGCCGCGATGGACGCCACCAGCGCGGCGTCGAACTGGAGCTCGCCGTCCACCGGCAGGCCGGGATTCCTCCCGCGCACCAGCGAAGTCGCCTCACGGACGACCTCGACGCGCTGATGGTCGGCGCTGCCCTGCGTGCTGAAGGACAGCATCGCCACCACGGGGCTCTCCCCCGTCAGGCCTCGATGCGTCGCCGCGGCGGCGAGGGCGATGTCCGCCAGCTGCGCGGCGCCCGGCTCGGGAACCACCGCGCAGTCCGAAAAGGTCAGCCGCCGCCCGTCCGGGAGCAGCAGCAGGAAGCAACTGCTCAAAGTGGACACTCCCGGTGCCAGGCCGACGACCCGCAACCCCGCACGCAGGACGTCCGCGGTCGGCCGGGTCGCCCCGGCGACGCACGCGTCCACCCTGCCCGCCCGCAAAGCTGCCGCCGCGACGAACACCGGATCGCGCCGGGCATCGGCGAGCTTTCCCTGATGGCGGGCGAATCCCGCCATCAGGGCGGCCGCGGTCCGGTCGTCGGCGAGGGCGTCCGCGAGGTCCACGATCACGTCGTCCGGAGCTCCGGCGGCGCGAAGCTGCGCCTTATCGCCGAATAGCAACGGCCGCACGACCCCCTCGGCCCGGAGCGCGAGGGCGGCCCGGACGGCACGATCGTCGTCGCCGTCCGGCAGGGCGACGCGGAGATCCCGCCCGCGCAACGCCTTCCGCCATCTGTCGAGCGTCACGTCCGGCGTGGCCTCGGTGGTCAGGCTCATCGAAAGTACCTCCACAGACGAAGCGGGGGCCGCCGGAAGACGGCGACCCCCACCGGGTGAAAAGGGCTGGTTCAGGGCTGGATGGCCTTCTCGACGTCGTTGAGCATCGCGTCGACGCCGTGGAGCAGTTCGGTGAGCACCTCGCGATCGGCGACCAGCGGCGGGGAGATCATCAGCATCGTCGCGCCGCGGTCGTCGCCGCGGAGGATGACGCCCGTGCGGCGGAACGCCTCCGGGAGCACCTCGCGAAGCACCTTCACCGACTCCGCGTCGGTCAGCTCCCGGCCACTGTCGCGGTCGGCCATCAGCTCGATGGCGTAGAAGAACCCGGTACCGCGGACGTCCTTCACACAGCGGTGCGCGGACTTGAGCGAGTTCAGCGCGGTGAACAGTTCCGGGCCCTCGGCGAGCACGTTGTCGAGCACCTTCTCGTCCCGCATCGCGGTGAGGTTCGCGACGGCGACCGCGGTGGCGACCGGATGCCCGCCCCAGGTGGCACCGTGGGTGAAGACGCCGCCCTTCGGCGAGTCGTACAGCTCGGTGACCAGCTTCTCGCGCACGATCACCCCGCCGAGCGGCGCGTACCCCGACGTCGACCCCTTGGCGAAGGTGACCAGGTCCGGCACCACCCCGGTGACGCCGTGCCCGAACCAGTGCCCCAGCCTGCCGAACGAGCAGATGACCTCGTCCGACACGAGCAGGATGCCGTACTTGTCGCACAGCGCGCGCAAAGCGGGCCAGTATCCCTTCGGCGGGACCAGCGCGCCGCGGCCGTTCTGCACCGGCTCGGCGAACAGCGCCGCGATGGTCTCCGGTCCTTCTTCGAGGATGACCCTCTCGATCGCCGCGACACAGTCCAATTCGGCCGCCGGACCGCAGTCTCCCAGCAGCCCCAAGGTGTTCGGCACGTGCCGGACGCCGGGCATGAGCGGGCCGAAGGGTTCCTTGATCTTCGCCAGCCCGGTCACCGAGAGGGCGCCGATGGTCGTGCCGTGGTAGGCCATGTCGCGGCTGATGATCTTCGTCCGCTCGGGCCGCCCTTGGCTGCGGTGATACTGACGGGCGAACTTCAGCGCGGTTTCGACCGCCTCCGAACCGGAGTTGACGAAGAACGTCGTCCCGAGGTCGCCCGGCGCGAGTTCGGCCAGCAACGTGGCCGCTTCGATCGCGGGGGTGTGCGCCGAACCCCAGTTGCTCGCGTAGGCCAGGGTGCCGACCTGGTCGGCGGCGGCCTTGGCGATGTCGGCGCGCCCGTGGCCCATGTTGACGCAGAAGAGCCCGGCGAGACCGTCGAGATGGCGGCGTCCCTCGGTGTCGATCAGGTAGCTGCCCTCGCCGCGTACGAACACCGGGAAATCCGAGGCCCAGGTGTCCTTGCGGGTGAAGTGCGGGCCGAGATGCCGTCGAGCCTGCGCTCGCAGCTGGGTGACGTCCACGGAGACCTCCTTCGAGACACGAGTCTGTGCTTTGACTTTCGCAATCCGCCCGGCCCGGGCCCAGCGCCAGAGCGGCGGCGTTCGATGGGTCCAGTTCGCCGTGCTCGAAGGCGGAACTCGCGTGATCAGACGGCGATCTCGCGTGATCAGACGGCGCACACCGAGATCGCCGTTCAATCACGCGAGTTCCCCCTTCAATCACGCGAGTTCGCCGTCTGATCACGCGTGAAGGCCCCCTTCCTCTACTGAGCCGAGGGGGTGGATTTCAGGGGTCGTTGCAACACGGGTGATCATTTGGTGTTGGTGAGGAGTGTAGTGAGGCGCTCGGCTGGGGTGTCCCAGTCGAGCGTTTTGCGT
>NZ_JBHRWK010000006.1:0-54365 GCF_042647925.1 Amycolatopsis speibonae | reverse complement strand
CACATCTGGCACTGGTCACACTTCCGCCGCCGACGACAACACCAAGCCCGCCTCAGCCACTACAAACGACGAGGCTACCCACTCACCGAACTGCCGTTGCAGTATTAGGGTGCGATCATGACGACTGCTGCGAACAGGAAGATCCGGATCGGCGTCCAGCTGCAGCCTCAGCACGCCGAGTACAAGGCCATCCGCCAGGCGGCCGCGGAAGCCGAAGACCTCGGTGTGGACATCGTCTTCAACTGGGACCACTTCTACCCGCTCTTCGGCGAGCCCGAGGGACTGCACTACGAGTGCTGGACCATGCTGGGCGCCTGGGCGGAGGCCACGTCGCGGGTCGAGATCGGCGCGCTGGTGACGTGCAACAGCTACCGCAACCCCGAACTGCTCGCCGACATGGCCCGCACCGTCGACCACATCTCCGATGGACGGCTGATCCTCGGCATCGGCTCCGGCTGGTTCGAAAAGGACTACGACGAGTACGGCTACGAGTTCGGCACCGCCGGCGGGCGGCTCGACAACCTCGCCGAGTCGCTCCCGCGGATCGAGAGCAGGCTCGGCAAGCTGAACCCGGCGCCGACCCGCAAGATCCCGGTGCTGATCGGGGGCGGCGGCGAGAAGAAGACGCTGCGCCTGGTCGCGAAGCACGCCGACATCTGGCACGGCTTCGGCGACCCGGAGGTCGTGGAGCGCAAGGTCAAGATCCTCGACCAGCACTGCGCCGACGTCGGCCGGGACCCGAAGGAGATCGAGCGTTCGGTCGCCGTCGAGGGCGACCCCGAGGAGCTGGGCCCGAAGCTGCTGGAGCACGGCGTCTCGCTGTTCACCGTGGCGACCGGCGGACCGGACTACAACCTGGACAAGCTGCGGTCCTGGATCCAGTGGCGCGACAAGCAGGGCTGAGTCTCTTTCACGCGCTATGAAAGGTCCTTTCCTTGCAAATTTTGCAAGGAAAGGACCTTTCATAGCGTTCAGGACCGACCACGGCGGTGAGCAGCGACCCGCTCCCGAGTCGCGCACCGCGTCGAGCAGTACCGACGCGGACTCCCCCCGCCCAAGTGCGCGAAGGGCTTCCCGCAGCCCGAAGCGGCGCAAAGCCCACCCGGCGGCGCCTGACGGTCCGAAAGCAGCACCGCCAGCGCCAGCGCGGACGACGTCACCAGCCACGCCCCCCACGGCCCGTCGTCATCGGCGTCCACATGCAGATGCCAGCCGAACCCGTCGGCGTGGTCGGTCAGCCGCGGCGGATGCGCGTAGCGAGCCAAAAGCCGGTTGAGCACCCCGGCCGCCTCCGCGGCATCCCGCGCCGCGAAGACCTCACGCAGTTCCAAGGCGGCCTCGCGCAACGACGCCACATCCGAAGGCTTCACCTCGACAGAGGTCTCGCCGTGCGCCTCCAGTACGGCACGAACCGCCGGAACCGTGGGGTCCGGCGCGAGCAGGACCCCCAGCAGATCCACCGCACGCTGAGCCGCCGCCCGCGCCGAACCGCCGGGCAGGAAATCCCGCTGCGCCGAAGTCATGCCCCACTGTAACGTCTTGCTCATGAAAAGCCGTTACGGACTCGCCGTCTACCTCACCGGCGCGACGATCGCCCGGACCGGCGACGAACTGTCCGGACCGGCGCTGCTCCTGCTGGGGCTCAGTGTCGACGGCTCGGCCGCCACCGGGTCCGCCCTGCTCGCGGGCCTGACGATCTCGGCCGCGGCGGGCGGGCCGTTGCTCGGCGCGCTGCTCGACCGCAGTCCCCGGCCGGGACGGCTGCTGGCGTGGGCGTTGCTCGCCTACGCGGGCGGGCTCGGCGCGGTACTCGCGCTCGTCGAGGTCCCCGCGGCGATCGCGGTGGCCGTCGCGGCCGGGCTGCTCAACCCGGCGCTGGCGGGCGGCTGGACGGCACAGCTGCCCCATGTCCGCGGTGCGATACCACTGCCGAAGGCGAGCGCGCTCGACGCCATGACCTTCACCGCCGCGAGCCTCGCCGGGCCGGGACTCGCCGGGCTCGTGGCCGCGCATGCCGGAGCTCCGGCCGCGGTGGCCGTCGCGATCACGCTGGTCGTGGCGGCCTTCCCCGCGGCCTGGTCGCTGCCCGCCGTCGAAGCGAAGCCCGCGAAACCGCTCCGCCGACGGCTCGCCGACGGGTTCTCGGTCCTTTTCCGCAACCGCTCGCTGCTGCGGGCCACCGCGACGTCCACGGTATCCTTCGTCGGGATCGGGATCGCCGTGGTCTGCTATCCGCTGCTCGGCGCCCAACGGCTGGGGAACCCTGGTCTCGGCGCGCTCCTGCTCACCGTGCTGGCCGCCGCGTCATTGGTCGCGAACGCCGTGCTGGCCCGCAAGCCGCCCCCGCCGGATCGCACCGTGCTCGCCACCACCGTCCTGCTGGGCGCGAGCTTCCTGCTGGCGGCGGCGGGCCACGACGTGGCGACGCTGCTGGCCGCCGCCGTACTCGCCGGTTTCGCCGAAGGACCACAACTTTCGGCTCTTTTCGCCATCCGGCATCGCGAAGCGCCCGCGGACGTACGGGCTCAGGTTTTCACGACCGCGGCGAGCGTGAAGATCACCGGACTCGCGGCGGGTGCGGCAGCCGCGGGGCCGTTGAGCGCACTCTCCGTAACCGCCGCGCTGAGTGCCGCGGCGGGCTGTCAGCTGCTCGCGGCTGCGACGTATGTACTGGTCAAAACGGCCAAGCGGCCTAGAACGCCATCGCCTGCGCGCGCCGCTTGACCTCGGTGCCGTGGCTGGTGCGGAGCGCGTTGACCGGGGTTGCCCCCGGCAGCGTCTCGTCCTCGGCGAAGAGCCAGCGCAGCATCTCCGTGCGGCTGAAACCGGAGTCCGCGAGCACGGTGATGGTGCCGGCCAGGCCCTTGACCACGCCGTCCTTCACCAGGAACCCGGCCGGGACGTACAGCTCGCCCTTGCGCCGGACGGCGATCAGGTGGCCGTCGCGCAGCATCTGGCGGACCTTGTTGGCCGAAACGTTCAGCGCGGTCGCGACCTCGGGAAGCGGAAGAACGGCCACATCAGCTTCGAGAACGTCGTCGGCGACGGGGATACCACTCACAGGTGACACTGTGCCACATTCCGCCTTCCGCCCCGCTAGTACGCATGGGTGACGGCGCCGCCATGACGGAGGGTGGCCAAATGGTCACGCATACGACCGATTCGACGAATCGCCGGAAATCGTGATCCCCGGCGAGCCAGGTCCCGTACACCAGAACATGGGCACTTCCGTACGATCCATAGCCGTGACACGCACGGACCCCACACCGGTGGGCACTCTGCTCGAGGGCCGCTACCGGGTGGACAAGCTGCTCGCACGCGGCGGGATGTCGTCGGTGTACCGCGGCGTCGACACCCGACTGGACCGCCAGGTAGCCATCAAGATCATGGACCCGCGGTTCGCCGACGACAGGTCGTTCGTCGAGCGCTTCGAGCGGGAGGCCCGCTCGGCGGCCCGGCTGCACCACCCGCACGTGGTGGCGGTGCACGACCAGGGCTTCGACACCCCCGACGGCGAGGAGTCCGGCCGCGCGTTCCTGGTGATGGAACTCGTCGACGGCGGGACCCTGCGCGAACTGCTGTCCGAACGCGGCCCGCTGGACGTCGCGCTCGCGCTGAGCATCACCGAACCGGTGCTCTCCGCGCTCGCCGCGGCGCACGCCGCCGGACTGGTGCACCGCGACGTCAAACCGGAGAACGTGCTCATCGGCCGGGGCGGTACGGCGCTTTCGGGCGGCGTGGTCAAGGTGGGCGACTTCGGCCTGGTCCGCGCGATCGCGAGCGCGGGCACCACGAGTTCGAGCGTCATTCTCGGCACCGTCGCCTACGTCTCCCCCGAACAGGTCGCCAAGGGCGTGACCACCTCGAGCGGCGACGTCTATTCGGCCGGGATCCTGTTGTACGAAATGCTCACCGGACGCGCGCCCTACACCGGCGACACCGCGATCTCGGTGGCGTACCGGCACGTCAACGACGACGTCCCGCGCCCGAGCGAACTGCGCCCGGGGATCCCGCCCGCGCTGGACGAGCTGATCCTGCGCGCCACCCGCCGCGATCCCGAACAGCGCCCGGCCGACGCCGCGGTGTTCCTCGCCGAGCTGAACCACCTGCGCACCGTCCTCGGCATCCCGGCCGTCCCGGTACCCGTGCCGCTGCCCGCGGACGCCGACCGCGAGACCGACGCCGAGCGCACCACCCCCGGCATCCCGGCCGTCCCGGCGGTGAACCCCGCGCAGGCGACGACGGTGCTGACCCCGGTCGCCGAGGCGACCATGCCGGTCTCCGGGCCGCGCGGAACGCAGGCGCTGCACCGGGAACAGCGGTTCCCCGCCGCCCAGCCGCCCCGGACGCCTCCCCCTCGGCCCACGCCGGCCGCGGCGGACGAAGAGCAGCCAGGGTCGCGCAAGCGTCTCTACCTGATGATCGCGGCAGCCGTGGTGATCCTCGGCGGTCTGATCGGCGCGTTCGCCTTCATCCTCAACGACTCCGGCCCGACCTCGTCGTCGGTGCCGAAGCTCGCCGGGATGAACCAGGCCGCCGCCGGTGACGCGCTCAGGTCGGCGAAGCTGACCCCGGCCTACACCGAGGAGTACAGCGACACCGCCGCGCAGCACACGGTGATCCGGTCCGACCCCGCGGCCGGCGCGGCGGTCGCGCCGGGTGCCACGGTCAACGTGGTGCTGTCCAAGGGCCGTCCGGTCGTGCCGGACATCCAGGCCGGGACGAGCCAGCAGGACGCGGAGACGGCGATCAAGGCCGCGCAGCTGACCCCGGCCCAGGGCGAGCAGGAGTACAGCGACGTCGCCAAGGGCAAGGTGATCCGTGTCGACCCGAGCCCCGGTTCGCAGCTGAACATCGGCGGACAGGTCGCGCTGATCCTGTCGAAGGGTCCCGAACCGCTGCCGCCGGTCCCGGACGTCACGGGCCAGAGCAAGGACGCCGCCTTCCAGATCCTGCAGCAGGCCGGTTTCCAGCCGTTCCAGGCGGGCGAGGAGTTCTCCGACCAGTTCGTCGCCGGCCAGGTGATCCGCACCGACCCGAAGGGCGGCGGCAAGGCGAGCAACCGCCGGATCGGGGTATTCGTTTCGAACGCCGTCGAAGTACCGAACGTGACCTTCAAGCGGATGGAGGAGGCCATCCAGATCCTGCGCCAGGCGGGTCTGGATGCCGACCGTGAGGGTCGCGGAAACGGGAACGGCCACGGCGGCGGAAACGGTGGTTTCGACTTCGTCCTGCAGCAGGATCCGCAACCGGGCACCAAGGTGCCGAAGGGCTCGAAAGTGCGGCTCAAGGGCTTCGGGTGACGCGAAAGGTGCGTTGAAACCGTTCAGTACCGGCGTGGTCATCGGATACCGTGACCGCATGGTGGTCGTCGACGGCAGGTCGGACAGGTTCGCTCCACGTGCTGCCACGACCGGTCCGCGATGAGCTTCTTCACCGACGGTCCGCGCAGCCGTCCCCTGTTCCCGGTGCCGGAGCAGGAGCTGTTCGGCTACAACGGCCGCCCCTGGGTGGAGCCGCCGCACGAGTACATCGTCCCGGCGATCCTGCCGTGGTCGATGCCGCTGGGCCGCGCCGAACGGACGATCGTGGCGCTGCGCGGCATCGAGGTGTGGCCGGAGTCGGTGGCCTTCCAGCTGTCGGTGTACTCACGGGATCTCCTGCTGGACGAACCCGGCGAAGGCCTGATCGACCACCGCCGGGTCCCGGACTACAACGCGCTGCTGGTCGGCGTGCTCTTCCCCGACGGCAGGCGGGCCAGTTCGGAGACCATCTCCGTGCCGTCCGCCACCAAACCGGACCAGCCGGTACTGCGCGCGCAGGGTTCGGGCGGCTCGGCGTTCCACGTCGACCACGAGATCTTCCTGTGGCCGCTGCCGCCCGACGGGCCGCTGGAGTTCGTCGTCCAGTGGCTCGACCGCGACATCGAGGAGACGCACACCTCGCTCGACGGCACCGCGCTCCGCGACGCCGCCAAGGAGGCGAGCGAGATCTGGCCCGGCCTGCGCGCCAGGGAGGCGCACGGGCTGCCGGTCCGCCGGGTCGGGGCGCAGGCGATGATCACCCCCGCCTGGCCCCGCGAGTCACAGGCCCCGCCTCCGCTGCCCCAGCCGAAACGACAGCCTCAACCGCCTGCTCCGGACACGGCGGACCAGCCGTGGAAGGGCGCGCCGCTGCCTACGCGCCTCCCCCGCCGGGCGCGCTGACGCCTGTCGCGCCAAGGGCGTCTTCGGTATCTGTCGGATTCTGGCCGCGGTAGTTCGCGGGTCCGGTCCGTGAAGGCCTCCTTGCCTACCCTGAAGGTAGGGAAGGAGGCCTTCACCACCTTCACCACCTCCAGGACCGCCCCACACGCACCAGCAGCCACAACAGTCACGGGCGGGCGCGCGTGAAGGACCCCTTCCCGCGGCTCAGCGGAAAGCTTCGACGTTCGCCGCGGCCCATTCCGCATAGGTGACACCAGGCCGTCCGGTGAGCTCCTGGACGACACCTGTCGGCTTGTCGGGGTTCTCGGTGAAGTACGCGAAGCCGTCGAGCAGCCACTCCACGATCTCCACCGGGATACCGGCGCCGGCCCACTGCCGGTTCGCCTCCTCCCGGGTGAGTTCCTGGAAGGTCACCTCCTCGCCGAGCGCGGCCGAGATGGCGGCGACCTGTTCGCGCCGGCTGATCGCCGTCGGCCCGCTCAGCGTGTGCTTCTTGCCGACGTGCCCCTCGGTCAGGATGACGTGCGCCGCGACGGCGGCGATGTCCCCGAGGTCGATCGGCGTCATGCGTGCTTCGGCGTAGGCCTCGCGGACCACCCGCTCGGCCTTGATCATCTCCGCCCAGCCGAGGGTGTTGTTCATGAACGCGCCCGGCCGCAGGAACGTCCACTCGAAGTCCGCCGCCAGGATCGCCTTTTCGATGATCGCGTAGGCCACCCCGCTCGAATTCTCCACCGGGTCGTCGGCGTTGCTGCCCGACAGCGCCACCACACGGCGCACTCCGGCCTCCTTCGCCAGTTTCACGAAGTCGTCCACCGTGTCCGCCAGCGGCGCCAGGTACACGGTCTCGATGCCTTCGAGGGCTTCCGGCAGGGTCTCCGGCTTGCCGAGGTACCCCTTGGCGACCTCCACCTGCTCGGGCAGCGCCGCCTTCGCCGGGTTGACGGTCAGCGCCCGCACCGGCGCTCCGGCCTTCACCAGCTCGTCGACCAGCAGCCTGCCGACGCTTCCGGTCGCACCGGTCACCAGGATCGTCACGATTCCCACTCCTTTTCGTACGTCCTACGGGAATAGTTTAACCGTACCCGATACGAGAATGTAGAATCCAGCTTCACGGGCGAGTGGGAGTGTGGATGGACTTCGAGCGCAGTCTCGATCTGTTGTGGCGTGACCGCGGCGAGGCCCGGCAACCGACCAGGGGGCGGAAGCCGAAACTGACCCTCGACCAGGTGATCGCCACCGGCGTCGCGCTCGCCGACGGCGCGGGCGAGGCGACCGTGTCGATGAGCCGGATCGCCGAGAAGCTCGGCGTCGGCACGATGACGCTGTACACCTACGTCCCGGGCAAGACGGAACTGCTCGACCTCATGGTGGACTCGGTGCTCGCCGAACGGGACCTCCCCGGCCCCGGCGATCCCCTGCCGGACGGCTGGCGCGAGCAGGTGCGGCTCTACGCCGAGCGCACCCTGGCCGTCTTCCGGGCGCATCCGTGGCTGCGCTCGACGTCGATGGTGCGGCCGGTGCTCGGTCCCGGGCTGATGGCGGGCCAGGAGTACCTGATCGCGGCGGTGTCGGACATCGGGCTGGTGCCGCGCAAGGCGGCCGCGGCCGCGAACAGCATCGAGATCTACGTCCAGGCGAACGCGACGCTGTTCGCCGAGACCGCGCAGGTCGAACAGGAGACCGGGCAGTCGACGGACGCCTGGTGGGGGCAGCGGTCGGTGTTCTGGGAGAAGTACTTCGACGTGGAGCGGCATCCGGCGATGACGCGGATGTGGGAAAGCGGCGGCTACGAGGCCGAGACCTGCGAAGCCGCCGACGAGACCTTCACGTTCGGCCTGGAGCGCATGCTGGACGGCATCGAAGCCCTCGTCTCCCCCTGAGCGAGTTGCGTCAGGAGACGGTGGGGAGATCCGGGGCCGAGACGTCGAAGACCTTGCCCTCGCGGGTGAGCAGCGCGGCCAGGACCTTCGCCTTGCGTTCGGTGTCGGCCGAGGTCCCCCACCGCACGGTCTTCCCGTCGGCCAGCGCGAACTCGACGCTGCCGGGCGTCTTCGCCGTCGCTGTGGTGACCTGCTTGAGCAGCTGCTGCGGGATCACGCCGAGGACGCCGGTCACCGCGCGGGTCACCGGGTCGTCGGCCGACACCGAGGGCAGCTTGAGCTCGGGCAGCCCGGCGGGCCGCTCCTTGACCGTCTTGAACACCACTCCCGCGCCGTCGACGAGGTGCACGCCGTCGCCGCCGGGCCCGCTGTCGAAGAACGCGATCGCGGCGCGTTCGGTCACGGTGATGTCGAGGGTGTCCGGCCACGACCGCGAGACGTCGACGGTGGCGATGCCGGGCATCTGCGCCACCCGGTCACGGATCTCGTCGGTGTCCAGGCGCAGCATCGGCTTCTGGTCCGGCACCGCCGCCGTGCCGCGGATCTGCTCCGCGGGCACGGAATTCGCCCCGACCACGTCGACCTGCCGCACGCCCAGCATCGAGCTGAACCACAGCAGGTAGACGAGGGCGGCGATGGTCAGCGCCGAGAGAAGCGTGACCCATCGCCGCCGCATCTCCTTGTGCCGCGACGGCCGGGCGGTGCGGCGGCGGTCGTACCCGGACTGCCTGGCGCGCCGCTCCTTCAGTCGTTTAGTCCGTTCGGCCCGCGGAGTCCGCTTGACCCGTTCGGTGCGCGGACGCCGACCGGGTTCGGCCGGGCGGCGGCGTTCCCCGGTCTGTGTCATGGCTGCCCGCCGGCCGATGTCATGGCTAGCCCGCCCGCCGGTCCAGCTCGGCCAGGATCTCCGGGCCGAGCTGCGTGACGTCACCGGCGCCCATGGTCACCAGCAGGTCGCCGGGTTTGACCAGATCCGCCGCGAGCTTCGCCGCGACGTCGAAAGCGGGCTGGTAGTGCACGGGGACACCGGAGATCTGGTCGGCGATGAGCGCGCCGCTCACCCCGGGCTCCGGCTTCTCGCGGGCCCCGAAGACGTCCAGCACGACGACCTCGTCGGCCAGCGCCAGCGCGGCCGCGAACTCCTTCGAGAACGTCTTCGTGCGCGAGTACAGGTGCGGCTGGAAGACGACGACGACCCGGCCCGTGCCCGCGGCCGTCCGCACCGCGCGCAGCTGCGCGTCGACCTCGGTCGGGTGATGCGCGTAGTCGTCGTACACCCGGACGTCGCCCGAGCGGCCCTTGAACTCGAACCGCCGCCGGACGCCGCCGAACGCGGCGAGCCCTTCGGCCAGTCCTTCGACCGGCGCGCCGAGCTCGATCCCGGCCAGCAGCGCGGCGACCGCGTTCAGCGCCATATGCTCACCCGGCACCGCGACCCGGAGGACGATTTCCTCGCCCTGCAAGGAAATCCGGACCACGCCGCCGTCCGGGGCGGGTACGAAGTCCAGGATCTTGGCGTCGTCCGGTCCGGTGACCGAACGCCCGTAGCGGCGGACGCGGATGCCCTGCGCCGAAGCCTGCGTACCCAGCGCGTCGGCGCCTTCGTCGTCACCGCAGACGATGAGCAGCCCGCCCGGCTCGATCCGGCCGAGGAAATCGGTGAACACCGAGACGTACGCCTCGGCCGTGCCGTGGTGGTCCAGGTGGTCCGGCTCGACGTTGGTCACCACGGCGACCGACGGCGAGTAGGCAAGGAACGACCCGTCGCTCTCGTCCGCTTCGGCGACGAAGACGCCGCCTTCGCCGTGGTGCGCGTTCGCGCCCGACTCGTTGAGGTCGCCGCCGATGGCGAACGACGGGTCGAGACGGCACTGCTGCAGCGCGACGGTCAGCATCGACGTCGTCGACGTCTTGCCGTGCGTCCCGGCGATGCAGGCGACGCGGTGGCCCTCCATCAGCCCGGCCAGCGCCTGCGCGCGGTGCAGCACGGTGATCCCGCGTTCCCGCGCGGCCACCAGTTCCGGGTTGTCGTCCTTGATGGCGGTCGACACGATCACCGAGGACGGGCCTTCCGGGAACGCGTCGAGGTTCTCGGCACTCTGGCCGACGGCGATCTCGGCGCCCTGGGCACGCAGCGAAAGGAACGCGCGCGACTCCTTGGCGTCGGAACCGGAGACCCTGGCCCCGCGGGCCAGCAGGATGCGGGCGATGCCGCTCATCCCGGCACCGCCGATCCCGATCAGGTGGGCACGCGTGAGCGTGTCGGGAAGGTTGTCAGGCACCGGCGGCCTCCAGCACGATCTTGGCAAGGGTCTCGTCGGCTTCTCGGTGGCCGAGACCGACCGCGGCCGCGCTCATCTTCGCGATCCGGTCGGCGTCGGACACCAGCGGGATCACCAGTTCCGCGACGTTGGCGGGGGTGAGGTCGGCGTCGGCGACCATCAGCCCGGCACCCGCGTCGACCGCGGGCCGGGCGTTGACAGCCTGTTCGCCGTTGCCGTACGGCAGCGGGACGAACACCGCGGGCAGGCCGACGGCGGAGACCTCCGCGACGGTCATCGCGCCGGACCGGCACAGCACCGCGTCGGCGGCGGCGTAGGCCAGGTCCATGCGCTCCAGGTACGGCACCGGGACGTACGCGGGCCGTCCGGGGAACTCCTGGACGACCAGCGTGTTCTTCGGCCCGTGGGCGTGCAGGACACCGACGCCGGCGTCCGCGAACTCCTTGGCCGCGCCGGAGACGGCGCCGTTGATCGACACCGCGCCCTGCGAGCCGCCGAAGACCAGCAGCGTCGGGGCGTCCGGGTCGAGCCCGAAGAACTCACGGGCCTCGGCACGCAGCGCGGCCCTGTCGAGCGAGGTGATGGAACGGCGCAGCGGGATGCCGACGACCTCGGCCCTCGCCAGCGGCGTCCCCGGGACGGCGACGGCGACGCGGACGGCGAACCGCGCGCCGACCTTGTTCGCCAGGCCCGGCTTCTCGTTGGCCTCGTGCACCACGATCGGCGTCCGCCCGCGCGCGGCGAGGTACGCCGGAAGCGCGACGTAACCGCCGAAGCCGACGACGACGTCCGCGCCGACCCGCTCCAGGATCTCGCGGGTGCGCTTGACCGAGTCGCGGACCTTCAGCGGCATCTTCAGCAGTTCCGGTGTCGGCTTGCGCGGCATCGGGACCGGGGGGATCAGCTCGAGCGGGTAGCCGCGCGCCGGGACGAGCTTGTTCTCCAGCCCGCGCTGGGTTCCCAGCGCGATCACCTTCGCGTCGGGACGCAGGCGCATCACCGCGTCGGCGAGGGCGAGAGCCGGTTCGATATGCCCTGCGGTACCGCCGCCGGCGACCACGACCACCGGCGCCTTGCCTTCGACCTCGGCTGCGGCGCCGCCTCTGACGGGGTTGTTCACCTATGACCTCTCCGGTTTGCGGTACCCCGTTTCGCGGTACCGCGGTTCACCGCGGTTCGCGCGGCCGTCCTCCTGCCGGGTTCCCGCACCGAACGGCGCCGTTCCTGGGCGGTCGACGGCCTCGCCGTCCTCGGCGCGGGCCTCGCCGCCTTGGCGGCGCCGCCCCTGGCCGCGGCACCCTTGCGCTTGGCGGGCGGGCGGTACGGCTCGGGGGCGGGAAGCCTCAGCAGGCGTCCGAATTTACCTGGCCCCTGCGAGCGCAGTGCGGCCACCGCCTCCGGTTCGTGCCGGGCGGCGTTCGCGAGGATCCCCATGATGAGCATGGTGATCACCAGCGACGTCCCGCCATAGGAGATCAGCGGCAGCGTGACCCCGGTGACCGGCAGCAGGCCGACGACGTAACCGATGTTGATACCCGCCTGCGCGACCAGGAAGACGGTCAGCGTGCCCGCCACGATGCGGATCCACGGGTCGAGGTTCCGGGTGGCGATCCGCAGGCCCACGACGGCGACCCCGGCGAACAGCCCCAGCACCACCGCGCAGCCGATGAAGCCGAGTTCCTCGCCGATCAGGGCGAAGATGAAGTCGTTCTGCACGTTGGGCAGGTAGCCCCAGTTGGACTGGCCCTGGCCGAGCCCCTTGCCGAACAGCCCGCCGTCGGCGAGCGCGAGTTTCGCCTGGTTGGCCTGGAAGCCGTCCGCGCTGACGTCCGGGTCGCCGGAGACGAACGACAGGACCCGGGCGAGCCGGTACGGCTCGATGATGGCCAGCACCAGGACCCCGGCGAGACCACCCGCGAGGATGACGCCGAACAGCCGTTTCGGCGCGCCCGCGAACCACAGCAGCGCCAGCAGCACCACCGCGAGGGTGACCGTGCCGCCGAGGTCGGGCTGCATCATGACCAGCGCGAACATCAGCAGCGCGATCGGGACGACCGGGACGAGCAGATGCCGCCACTGGTTGATGATGTTGTACTTGATCACCAGGATGTGCGCGCCCCAGAAGGCCAGCGCGACCTTGGCCGCTTCGACCGGCTGGAAGGCGAAACCGCCGAGCCGGAACCAGCCCTGCGAGCCGTTGACCGTGGACCCGAGCGGGGTCAGCACCAGGAAGAGCAGCCCGAGGCAGACCACCGTCGCCGTCGCCGAGAGCCGCCGGACGCGTTCCAGCGGGACCCGCAGCCCGACCCAGAACACCGCCGCGCCGATCGCGACGAACATGATGTGCTTGCTGAACTGGGCGTACACCCCGGTGCCGGTCTTGGGGTTGTACGAAGCGACCGACGAGGCCGACAGCACCATCACGATGCCGATCACGGTCAGCACGCCGGTGAGCGCCAGCACCAGGTGGAACGAGGCGAGCGGCCGCGAAAGCCACGCCGTCAGCGCGGTGCGGAAAGCGACGAACGGGCTTTCCTTGTGCTCCCGCCGTTTACGAGGCGGCCTCGGAGAAGGCCCGCTCTTCCTGTCCTCAACCGCCGTCACTGGTCTCCCCCGCACCGTCGCGCAGGACACGGACCGCACGCGCGAACGCGTCGCCGCGCTCGCCGTAGGAGCGGTACATGTCCAACGACGCCGCGGCGGGGGCCAGCAGCACCACATCTCCAGGGCGCGCCAGGGCGCGGGCCGCCTTCACCGCCGCAGTCATGGTGTCATCGTCACCCGAAGGGAGGCTGTTGACCGGGACATCGGGCGCGTGTCGCGCAACAGCGGCGGCGATCACGGGTGAATCCACACCGAACAGGACGACTCCGCGCAGCCTCGCGGCGATCGAGCCGACGAGTTCGTCCACGGAAGCGCCCTTGAGCTGGCCACCGGCGATCCAGACGACGTTCAGATGCGCGCGCAGCGACCCGCTCGCCGCGTGCGGGTTGGTCGCCTTGGAGTCGTTGATGTACCGGACGCCGTCGATCTCGCCGATCTCCTCGGCGCGGTGCGGGGCGGGCCGGTACTCGCGCAGGCCCTTGGCGACGTCTTCGCCGGTGACGCCGTACGCGCGGGCCAGCGCGGCCGCGGCCAGCGCGTTGGCGACGTTGTGCGGACCGGCGGGGCGGACGTCGGCCAGCGTGCCGAGTTCGTCGGCGCTGGTCGCCGGGTCGGCGACGAAGGCGCGGTCGACCAGCAGGTCTTCCACTATCCCGAGTTCACCGGAGCGCGGGGTGTCCATGCCGAACGCGACGCGGCGGGCGTCGGCGGGCGCGTGCTCGTCGGCGAGGCGGGCGGACCACTCTTCGCCGAGGTTGTGCACCACGTTCCGGGAGTGGGTGTGGACCCGCCCCTTCGCGGCCGCGTACTCCTCCATCGAGCCGTGCCAGTCGAGGTGGTCCTCGGCGAGGTTCAGTACCACCGAGGCGAGCGGGGCCAGCGTCGACGACCAGTGCAGCTGGAAGCTCGACAGTTCCACGGCGAGCACCTCGTGCCCGGCGCGCACCGCGTCGAGTACCGCGAAGCCGACGTTCCCGCAGGCCACGGCGTCGACCCCGGCGGAACGCAGGATCGACTCCAGCATCCCGACGGTGGTGGTCTTGCCGTTGGTGCCGGTGATCGCGAGCCACACCGGTGGCTTGTCGCGCAGCTGCCCGACGCGCCACGCCAGCTCGACGTCGCCGATCACTTCGAGACCCGCCTCGGCCGCCGCCACCAGCAGCGGCGACGTCGGCTTCCAGCCGGGGCTGGTCACGACCAGCTCGACACCTTCGGGCGGCTCCGACAGGCCCGGCACGAGTTCCGCGCCGAGCCCTTCGAGTTCCGCCAGCCGTTCGGCGTCGCCGTCGGTGACGGTGATCCGCGCACCCAGGTCGGCCAGGACGGGGACGATGGATTTACCGGTCACCCCGGCTCCGGCGACAAGGACGTGACGCCCGGCTAGCTCCACTTCTCAACCCCCGAAGCTGAGCTGTTCGCTGTAGAACAGGCCGAGACCGAACATGCAGCAGATGGCCGAGAGCAGCCAGAACCGGATGATGACCGTGGTCTCCGCCCAGCCCGCCAGTTCGAAGTGGTGATGGAACGGGGCCATCCGGAACAGCCGCCGCCTGGTCGTGCGGAACACCGCGATCTGCGCGACCACCGAGATCATCTCGACCATGAACAGACCGCCGATGACGATGGCGAGCAGTTCCGTGCGGGTGGTCATCGACAGACCGGCGACGAGGCCACCGAGGGCGAGCGAACCGGTGTCACCCATGAAGATCTTCGCCGGCGCCGCGTTCCACCAGAGGAACCCGACACAGGCCCCGGTCGCCGCGGCGGCCACCACGGCCAGGTCCAGCGGGTCACGGACGTCGTAACAGGCGGTCTGCGGGGAGACCGCGCACGAGAGGCGGGTCTGCCAGAAGGCGATGACGACGTAGGTCGCCAGGACCATCGCCGCGGTGCCACCGGCGAGACCGTCGAGGCCGTCGGTGAAGTTCACCGCGTTCGACCAGCCCGAGATGACGATGTAGCAGAAGATCACGAAGAACACCGACGGGAAGGTGATCAGCGCGAGGTCCCGCACGTAGGACAGGCTCTCCGACGCCGGGGTCAGCCCGCGCTCGTCGGCGAACTGCAGCGCCAGGATCGCGAAGGCGATCGTGACCACCAGCTGGCCGACCAGTTTCGCGGTCTTGTTCAGCCCGAGGTTGCGCTGCTTGCGGATCTTGATGAAGTCGTCGAGGAACCCGACGATCCCGAGGCCCACCGCCAGGGCCAGGACCAGCAGGCCCGAAGCGGACGGGCCGCCGGTGCCGTTTCCGCCGCTGATCGCGCTGATCAGATGGGCCACGAAATACCCGACGACCATCGCGACGATGATCGCGACACCACCCATCGTCGGGGTACCGCGCTTGGATTTGTGTCCCTGCGGTCCTTCCTCCCGGATCTCCTGGCCGAAGCCCTGCCGGGAGAAGACCCGGATCAGATAGGGAGTGAGGAGGATGGAGACCAGCAGGCCCGCGCCGGCCGCGATCAGGATGCTGATCACGCGTCACCACCGTTCGAGCGTTCTTGAGAGGGGGAAGGGGGTACTACAGGGGATTCTGCGTTCGTTTCGGGGGAGGCGAGCACGGCGTCGGCCACTCGCCACAGTGCGGCGGCCTTGGACGCCTTCACCAGCACCACGTCTCCCGCGCGGAGCTGATCATGCAGCAGGGCGATGGCGGCCTCGACGTCGGGTACCAGTACCGACTCCTCGCCCCAGGAACCCTCCTGCTGGGCGCCCTGATGCGTGGCCGCGGCCGCCTGGCCGATGACCACGAGCTTGTCGATGTTGAGCCGGACGACGAGCCTGCCGATGCCGTCGTGCGCCGTGACCGAGTCCTCGCCGAGGTCTCCCATCACGCCGAGCACGGCCCAGGAACGGCGCGTCGCGCTCATCGACGCGAGCGCCTTGAGCGCGGCCCGCATCGACTCGGGGCTGGCGTTGAAGGAGTCGTTGAGCACCGTGACGCCGTCGGCGCGGGTGGTGACCTCCATGCGGCGGTCCGAGCGCCGTTCGAGGCTCGACAGGCGGGCCGCGACCTCCTCGACCGTCGAGCCCGTCTCCAGGGCCACGGCGGCGGCGCTGAGCGCGTTGCCGACCTGGTGCTCGCCGTAGAGCGGCAGCTTCACCGGCGCCTCGCCGTCCGGGGTGACCAGGCGGAACGACGCGCGCGCTTCGTCGTCGAGGGTGATGTCCACAGCACGGACCCGCGCGGACTCGCTCTCGCCGACGAACACCACCCGCGCGGTGGTCCGGCTCGCCATCGCCGCGACGTACGGGTCGTCGAGGTTGAGGACGGCGACACCGCCGTCTTCCGCGCTCGGTAAGGCCTCGACGAGCTCGCCCTTGCCCTTCGCGATGCCCTCGCGTGAGCCGAACTCGCCGACGTGCGCGGTGCCGACGTTGAGCACGACCCCGATCCGCGGCGGCGCGATGGCCGCCAGCTCGGCGATGTGGCCGGGCCCGCGGGCGGACAGCTCCAGCACCAGCTGCCGGGTCGAGTCGTCGGCCCGCAGCGCCGTCCAGGGGTGGCCCAGCTCGTTGTTGAACGATCCCGGCGGCGCCACCGTCGGACCGAGCGGCTCCAGCAGCTGGGCGATGATGTCCTTGGTCGAGGTCTTGCCGGCCGAGCCGGTGACCCCGACGACCGTCAGGTGGTCGCCGGAGAGCTTCCGGACCACGTGCCGGGCGAGCTTCGCCAGCGCGGCCAGCACCGCGGCGCCCGCCCCGTCCTTGTCCGAGACCAGCGCGAACGCCCGGTCGTGGGCGACACCGGCGTCGAGCGGCGGCACGATCACGGCCGGGGCGTCGACCTCACGGGCCGCGAGCACCGCGACGGCGCCGGACTCGACGGCCCGCGCGGCGAAGTCATGGCCGTCGACCTTCGCCCCGGGCAGCGCGACGAACAGGCCGCCGGGCGTGATCTCACGGGTGTCGAATTCGACGCTTCCGGTGACCTCGGTGGTCCCGTCGGTCCGATGCAGCCTGCCGCCGACGATGGCGGCGATCTCGGCCAGGCTGAGCACGATCACACTGTCTCCAGACGTCTGCGGATGGCGGAGGCCAGCTCTTCCCGGTCGGAGAACGGGTGCACGACACCCTGGATCTCCTGGCCGGTTTCGTGGCCCTTGCCCGCGATGAGCACGATGTCGCCGGGCCGGGCGAGCTCCACCGCGTGGACGATGGCGTCCCGGCGGTCGGCGATCTCGAGGATCTCGCCGCCCTGGGCCGGTCCGGCGTTGCGGGCGCCGGCCAGCATGGCCGCCCGGATCGCGGCCGGATCCTCCGACCGCGGGTTGTCGTCGGTCACGATCAGCACCTCGCTGCGCCGGACCGCCGCCTCGCCCATCACCGGGCGCTTCGCGGTGTCACGGTCCCCGCCGCAGCCGAGGACGGTGATGATCCGGCCCTCGGTGCGGGCACGCAGCGCGTCGAGGCCCTGCGCGACCGCGGCGGGCTTGTGCGCGTAGTCGACCACCGCGGTGAACGGCTGGCCGAGGTAGACCCGCTCCATCCGGCCCGGCACCTCGACCGAGGCGAGCCCGGCGACGATGGCTTCGAGCGGGACACCGGCGGTGGTGAGGATCGCGGCGGCGAGCACGGCGTTCGCCACGTTGAACTCACCCGGCAGCGGGATCTTCGCCGACGCGGCGAGGCCGTCGGGGCCGTGGAGGGTGAAGGTCTGCTCCCCCGCCGGCGTCGGCGTCAGGTCGGTGGCGCGCCACAGCGCGTCCGTGCCCGGCTCGGTGGAGACGGTCACCGTGTGCGGGGTGAGCAGCGCCTGGCCCCAGGCGCTGTCGACGACGACCACCTCGGCGGTGGAGCGGCCGTCGAACAGCAGCGACTTGGCGGCGAAGTACTCCTCCATGTCCTTGTGGAAGTCCAGGTGGTCCTGGGAGAGGTTGGTGAAGGCCCCGACCGCGAAGCGCGTGCCGTTGACCCGGCCCAGCGACAGCGCGTGGCTGGAGACCTCCATCGGGACGTGCGTGACCCCGCGTTCCACCATCACCGCCAGGAGCGCCTGCAGATCCGGCGCCTCGGGGGTGGTGAACCCGCTGGCCAGCCGCTCGCCCGCGATCCGGGTCTCGACCGTGCCGATCAGCCCGGTGGTGAGCCCGGCCGCCTTGAGCCCGGCGTCGACCAGGTACGACGTCGTGGTCTTGCCCGCAGTCCCGGTGATCCCCAGGACGGACAGCTCCAGCGACGGCTCGCCGTAGATCCAGGCGGCGATCTCGCCGAGGGCGGCACGCGGGTCCTGGTGCACCAGGATCGGCACGCCGGCGTCCCGGAGCACCGGACGTTCGGCGCCGGCCTCGTCGGTGAGCACGGCGGCCGCGCCGGCGGCGATGGCCTGGTCGCTGAAGTCCGCGCCGTGGGCACGGGCGCCGGGAAGCGCGGCGAAGAGGTCGCCGGGGAGGACGTGCTGCGCGCGCAGCGTGCTGCCCGTGACCGTCAGCTCGGCCGCGGCCGGATAGTCGTCACCGTCCACCACGAGTCGCGCGCCCGCCCTGGCGAGCAGCGTGCCCAGTGGCATCGGCTCGATCCTGGCCGGACGAGGGGGTGCGGCGACGGCCTTGACCGGACTGTCCGGGACCTGGGCAGCCGTCGCGCCGGACCCGCTTTCGACGGCGGGACCGCTGCGGGGATCTGAAGTAGGCACCGACACAGCAAAGGAGGTTACCGGCGTGGCATTCGGGTGACTGAAGCGGTGCGGGGTGTGAGCGCGGCGATCATGCTCGTGGTAATGGGTTTCATGAGCTCTCGTTGGCGCACAAGGGCTTCCGACTGTCGCTTGAGGACTTCAGGGCCGAGCGGGCCCGGGTTTCCGGACACCGCCCGGTGCGGGGAACCGTTCACGGACAGCGACGATCACGTTCCGGCGCGGTGCCCGGGACCGGATCTCGCTCATCCGTCCCGAAACACGCGAGTTACGGCCCCAGACACGCGAGATCCGGCTTCAAGCACGCGTGGTACGTCAGGAAAGCACCAGCGGGACCTGGGGCGTAGGACCGTTCGAAAGCGGGATCTGGAACCGCTGCGCCAGGTAGGCGGCCACCGAGTGGAACAGCGGCGCGGACGAGCCCCCTCCCGGCAGGGAGGTGTCCGGCGCGTCGAGCCGGATGCCGACCACGAAACGCGGGTTGTCGGCGGGCAGGATCCCGGCGAAGGTGATGTTGTACAGCTGGTTGCTGTACTTCTTCGTCTGCGGGTCGACCTGCTGGCCGGTGCCCGTCTTGCCCGAGATCTGGTAGCCCTCCAGCGCCGCCTTCGGTCCGGTGCCGCTCTGCAGCCCGCGGCCGCTCTGCGTCACCGCGCGCATCATGTCGCGCACCGTCTTCGCCGCCTGCGGGCTGATGACCTGCACGGTCTTCGGCGCCGGTTCGGGGACGACGGTCCCGTCCGGGTTGACCTTCGCCTTGACCACCCGCGGTTCCACGCGCAGTCCGTCGTTCGCGATGGCCTGGTACATCCCGGCCATCTGCACGACGGTCATCGAAAGCCCCTGCCCGATCGGCAGGTTTCCGAAAGTCGTGGCGTACCACTGGTTCCGGGGCGGAACGACGCCTGGGCTTTCGCCGGGGAGGCCGAGACCGGTGCGCTGGCCGAGACCGAACTTCTTGAGCAGGTCCGCGTACTTGTCCTCGCCGAGCTTCTGCGCCAGCAACAGGGTCCCGACGTTCGACGACTTCGCGAAGATGCCGGTGGTGGTGAACTGCTGCGTGCCGTGGTGCCAGGCGTCCTTGACGATCTTGTCCGCGACCTGCAGCGAACCCGGTACCGCCAGTGACGACTCCGGGGTGGTGATGCCGTCGTCGATCGCGCCCGCGGCGGTGACGATCTTGTTCACCGAACCGGGTTCGAACGGTGTGGTCACCGCACGGTTGTTGAGGTTCTCCGTCTCGCTGCGCGAAGCCGGGTCGTTGAGGTTGACGGTCTTGTCGTTGGCCAGTGCGTAGACCTCGCCGGTCTTCGCGTCCATGATGACGGCCTGGCCGCCCTTGGCCTTCGACTTGACGACGTACTCGCTCAGCTGCCGCTGCAGTTCGTACTGCAGATCGGTGTCGATCGTCAGCTGCAGGTCCGAACCCGGGACGGCGTTCTGGATGTCCCGCTCGGTACCGGGGATGACGAGGTTGTCGTTGCCGTTCCGGGTGTTGACGATCTTGCGGCCCGGCGTTCCGGCCAGGTCGTAGTCCCGGGAGGCTTCGAGCCCGTAGCCACCGTGCAGGTTGTGTTTGGAGAGGTCCTTGTCGTCGGTGCGCCAGTTCGCGTAACCGATGATGTTCGCGCCCACCGAGTCACCGGGGTACTCCCGCTTCGAGCGCTTTTCGACGCTGATCCAGGGGAATTCCTTGACGATCGCCTCGGCGACCGACGGCTCGATGTCGTGGACCAGATAGGTGAAAGCGTCCGGTTTGTGGAACTTGTCCAGCAGTTCCTTCTCGGTGATCACGCCCGGCAGCTTGGCCGCGATCAACTTCGCCGCGCCCGCCACCTCGGTCTCGAAGTTCTTGCCCTTGGTCGGGTTCTTGGCGGCGAAGTCGTCCATCGTCTTGTGGAGCCAGTTCAGGCTCACCGCGAGGGTCCGCACCTCGATGCTGAACGCGATCTTCGTCCCGTTGCGGTCCAGGATGGACCCGCGCTGCGCGGGACTTTCGATCACCGACGCCCGCTGTCGTTCCGCGGCTTCGGACAGCGCGCCGGCCTCGAACCACTGCACCTGCACCAGTTTGAGGCCGGCGAGCACCATCACGATGATCAGCAGGATCCGGACGCCGGTGAACCGGCTCGGGTTCCCGCCGTTGCCCCGCCGGGCGGTGGCACGACGGGTCCCGGCCGCATACGTCCGCCGAGCGCTCCCCGCCGACCGTGACCGGGCCTGCGCCGGACGGCCGGGTGACATCACTGACCTCCCTGCGCCGGAGGTGCGGGAGGCGCCGGCGGCGCGACGTTCTCCTGCGGGACCGCGGGCTGGTCGCCCTCGATCGGCGCGCCCTGCTGAGTGCCCTCGGCGGGCGGCACGGACTGGGGCTGGGCGACGGGGGCGTCACCCGTGGCCTTCTTCGGGTCACCGACCACAGTGGACTGACCATCCGGTCCGACCACGATGTGCGCGGGGTCACCGCCGGGCACCATGCCCAGCTCCCTGGCCTTGGGCGCCAGCGAAGCGGGCGACTCGGCCTTCGCGACCTCACGCAGCAGCCGTTCCTTCGACTCGGCGAGCCCGGCGTTGGTCGTGCGGAGTTGTTCGAGCCGGTACGAGTCGGCGATGGCCTGCGTGGTCAGCCACAGGGTGCACGCCACGCCGACGGCAAGCATGCCCATCATCATCAGCACGAACGACGCGCGCGAGCGCGGCCAGCGCAGCTTGAGCTTCTTCCTCGGCTCTTCCTTGCCCGCGCCGCCGTCGGCGTCGGGACGGTTGCGTCGCTGGTCTCGCTGCAGCAGATCGGCGCGCTGGGCGCGACGGGCGTAGGCGCGTTCCGCCGCCGACGTCCGGCCGCGGGAGGCGCGAGTGGACTTCGTGGTCTCGGTGGTGTCCGGCGTTTCCTCGACCGTGCCGGTCGCGCGGGCACGCCGTCCGGGCGCCGGTGTCCGGCGGCCGCGGGACTTCGCGGGAGCGGTCATCGTGCTCGGTCTCCGATCCGTTCGGCGGCTCGCAGCCGCACGGAGGCGGCCCGTGTGTTCTGCTCGGTCTCCGCCTCGCCGGCCTTCTCGGCCCCTCTGGTGAGCAGTTTCAGTTCCGGGCCGTGGCCCGGCAGTTCGACCGGAAGCCCTTCCGGCGTCCGGGATTTCGCCAGTTCCGCGAAAGCCTGCTTGACCAGCCTGTCCTCGAGGGACTGATAGGACTCGACGACGATGCGGCCGCCGACGGCGAGCGAGGACAGCGCCCGCGGCATCGCCCGCCGCAGCACCTCCAGTTCGCCGTTGACCTCGATCCGCAACGCCTGGAAGGTGCGTTTCGCCGGATGCCCGCCGGTGCGCCTGCTCGCCGCGGGGACCGCGTCGTACAGCAGTTCCACCAGCCGCCCGCTGCGGGTGAAGGGTTCCTTCTCTCGTTCCGCCACAACGGCTTTGACGATCCGCTGGGCGAATCGTTCCTCGCCGTAGTCACGCAGGATCCGGATCAGCTCGCCCGGGGCATAGGTGTTGAGCACGTCGCCCGCGGTGATCCCGGTGGTCGGGTCCATCCGCATGTCGAGCGGGGAGTCCTTGGAGTAGGCGAAACCACGCTCGGCGCGGTCCAGCTGCATCGAGGAGACACCGAGGTCGAACAGGATCCCGTCCACTCTGGACAGTCCGAGATCCTGCAGCGCGGACGGCATCTCGTCGTAGACGGCGTGCACGAAGTCGACGCGATCACCGTGCGGCGCAAGGCGTTTCGCGGAGAGCTCCAGCGCGTTGGGGTCGCGGTCGAGCGCGACCAGGCGCAGCGCGGGGAACGCGGTGAGCAGCGCGTCCGAGTGACCGCCGAGTCCGACGGTCGCGTCGACCAGCACGGCCTCGCGGTCGGAGAAGACCGGCGCGAACAGCTCGACAATGCGGTCGAGAAGCACCGGTACGTGCTCGTGTTCGCCTGCCATGTCTTCCCCCCTTTCCTGTAGTGCCGGGGAAGATGCCGGATGCCGTCAGGTCCCTGTCCGCCCGCCTACTGACCTGGTACCGGGGAAGGTGTACCAGGGCCACTGAGCGGACAGAGGCCTCACGGCATCCGTGTGGGCGGTTTCCGGCGTTCCCGAAGCGTGAACCCGCGCCCCCCGACGGCGTGGGTGCTTCCTCGGCCACGTCTAGAAGACGCCCGGCAGAACTTCCTCTCGAGCCTTCGCGTAGCTGTCTTCGTGTTCGTCCAGGTAGCCCTGCCACGCTTGGGCGTCCCAGATCTCCAGCCTGGTGATCGCCCCGATCACCACGCATTCCTTGTTCAGCCCGGCATAGCGTCGGAGCTCGGACGCTATCGCGATACGTCCTTGCCCGTCCGGGCGTTGTTCGTCCGTCCCGGCGAAGAGGTAGCGCTGATAGGCCCGGACCGCCTCGTTCGTGAACGGGGCGTCGGCGACCTTCCTCGCCATCTGCTCGAACTCGGCCCGGGGAAAGACGAAGAGACAGTGATCCTGCCCCTTGGTGATCATCAGCCCACCGGCGAGCGCGTCGCGGAACTTCGCGGGCAGCGTGAGCCGCCCCTTGTCATCCAGTTTCGGGGTGTGGGTGCCGAGGAACATCGGCTCCACCTCCCTACCGATCCTGGCTGTGAACAACCAAGGTCGGCCACGGGGCTCCCTTCTGCCCCACTGCGCACCACCGTACCCCACTTTTCACCACAGTCAACGCGGCAAAAGCCGCGACCACTCCGTCGTGTCAGACGTTTTCGCTGGTCAGCCAGGTGGGGCCAGGTGGGGGCGTGGTGGGGGACGGTGGCCAAGATCCCCCTGGGCGGGTATCGAAGCAACCTCATCCATGCCTGATGCGTCCGGATAACGGCAGCCGGAACCCTGCTGTGGGGCGAAGTGGGGGTGAAAGTGGGGAATCCGGCGAGGCACGGTGGGGGCATTGTGGAGCGTCATCCGCGACGGATTCCGTACCTGGCGGTACTTCCCAACGAGCCTCGTGAGTGGTAATGACGGTTCCAACCGTCCTGTTCACTCACGAGACCCGTTCATTCAAGAGCCCTGTGGAGCCACGACGCGTCGGTTCATCCCAGGTATCCGGCTGTCCTAATCGGACACCTCAGCGTTTGCGCTTGCGACGTCCGTTCATGCCGGACGTGGCACGACGACTGACGCCTCGCCAGTCCTTGGGCTTCTCCTTCGGCTCGGGCAGCAACCGACCGAGACGGCCGCCTGCCCAGAACCCGGCGAGCCAGCCGGGGATCACGCTCACGAAGACGAGAAGGATCCACCAGCCGTCGGCGACCGGCCACGACGGCCGGTCGACCGGGACCACGGAAGATCCGCCCCGCGAGCTGTTCTTCTTCGTGTACTTGAACTCCTCGACCGCCACGCTGCCCGCCAACGCGGAGACCGAGGTGACGGTCGTGGTGGAGACCGGTTCTTCACCAGGGGAAACGTTGTCCCATCGGACTTCCGCCTCGCACGAGTACGTCATCCAGGTGTGGACCGCGCTCCTCCCGCACTGCCCGACCTGCGCGGTACCGGTCCTGGTGAGCGTGCCCCACGGCTCGAAACCGGCCACCCATTGCAGCGAGAACATCAGCCACAGCGTGAGAAGTACGCCGAGGGCGCCCATCACGCCAGGAGGCCACCACCGGGTGCGGCGGGCGCTGTCACCTTGTCCGGTCATCAGTCATCGTCGTCGAGCGAGCCGCTGATCCGGCCGGTCTTGGGCGGGACGACCTGGCCGCGCCCTGGCGAGCCGCCGTCATATTGATCGTGGTCCGCGGCGGCCGCCTTCCCCGCTTCCTTGGCGACCTTGAGGCCGGTGTTCTCGGCGATCTTGCCGCCGACGGTGTTCTCCAACCGGTCTTTCGCGCCACGGAGGTACTTGAGGTTGTCGCCCTTGAGACCGTCCAGCGTCTTGTCGCTCGCCTTGATCGCCTTGTTCGCCTCGCGCCCCAGCTCGGACGACTTCCGGCCCAGTGCCCGTGTCGCTTCCCTGGCACGCCCGCTCGAACCTTCGAACCGCTTCACGAACCGCTGGATGGCGCCGAGCAGTTTGCCGAGTTTCTTCTGGATCTTCGCCATCACCTTGACCGCGTCGGCGAAGATGCTCGCGGTGAACGCGGCGACCGAACCGCCGAGAGTGAACCACGACGAGGCCAGGGCCAGCAGCGCGCGGGTGATCACGTCACTGATGAAACCGGCGATGATGTCGAAGATCAGTGCCCGCGCGGTGGCCACCACCATGCCGCCGGTGGTGATCCACTGTGCCGAGTCCTTCGCTTCGGCGGCGACGTCACGCAAAGACTGGGTGTACTGCAGCGCGACACGGCGGTAGGCGATGGCCGCGTCACCGTCCCATCCGGATGTCGTGCTCAGGGAACCTTCGTAGTCGCCCGCCACGGCTTCGAGTTCGGCCGCGATGTTGTTCCAGGTCTGAGCCGCTTGCTGGACCAGCTCGGGATCACCGGTGAGGATCTCCAGCGGTTCGCGGATGAAGTCCAGGTTCTCCATCAGCCAGCCGACGCCGGCCTTCACCAGCTCACCGAGCGGGTTCAGGACCATGGACAAGACGTCCAGACCGAAGGAGACGCCGTCCATGGCGACCGCGAACGCGTCGAGATCTTCGCCCTTCGCCCCCTTGTAGATGTCGCCGACCACGCTCGACCCGCTGTCGAAGACGCCTCCGCCCTTGAACGGCTCGGACTTGTCTTCCTTTTGCGCGATCAGGTTTTCGCTCACAGCTTCTTCCCCAGATCCCGGCTGAGCTGCGCCGCGTCGTCGTCGATCTTCGCGTAGTCCGTGGCCGCCTTCTTCAGCGCATCGGACAACGCGTCGCCGAGGTTCGCCGCACTGGTCATCAGCTCGTCCGCGTCCCCCTGGGCGATCTGCAGCACACCTCCGACGGGCACCGCGCACAACAGGCCGTAGCCCGCGAAGCCGCCCATGCCGACCTGGTTCGCCGCCGAAGCCGCGCCGCGGATGCGCTCGGCGAGGTCGGAGACCTGGTCCGCGTGTGCCTTGAGACGGTCCGGCGAGACGCCGTATCCCGGCCCGCTCACGAGCGGCCGGTCCAGTCGACGTTCTGGAAGTCTTCGCCGTCGTCCTCACCGGACGCGGGACGGGAAGGCCGGCGCTTCGGCGCTTCGGGCGCGGGTTCCTCCTCGGGGACCACGAAGCGCGCGGAGTCGTTCTGTTCCGGAGCGGCCTGGGGCTCTTCCCTCGGCGGCAGCGTGCTCTTGATGAAGTCGACCGCGTCGGAGTCTTCGCCGGTCAGCCCGGCCATGATCTCCAGGGTCCGGTCCGCGGCCTTCGTCGTCGCCTTGCGGTAGGTGCTCATGATCAGCGACGCGAGCTGGGCGGGCGGCCGTTCCTGCGCCTGCGGGGACAGCGCGAGCGACGTCAGGCCACCGCCGGGGTTGACCGTCACCGTGACCATCCGGTCCGGGCTGCTCAAGGTGACGACGTTGTTCTCCAGGTCGGTCTTCGCCTGTTCCGCCTTGGCGAGCAGCGCGGCACTGCGCTGTTCCTGTTCGCGCATCCACTCCTGCGGATCGCGCACCTGGCCACCGAACGGCACGGTCATCCCGGAACCCCCTTCTCCCGAAGTCCCCCCTCGGGCACTCGACTCGTCAAAACCTAGCGGTCCGCGTCCAGCAGCGAAGCCAGGCGCGCGGCCAGCCTGGGACCGTCCACAGGGGACACGTTCACCCACGCCTGTCCGCCGCGGCCCTCGGTCCGCGCCGCGCAGTACGCGCCGACGTCGGTGTCGAACCAGGTCAGGCCGCCTGCCCGGTGCGCCCGGCCGTCACGGTCGCGGGTCCGTACGGTGAACTGGCCCGCACTGTAGACCGGCCTCGCCTGGATCGCGAGCACCTCGCGCAGCTGATTGTCCGAGGCCGACGACCGCCCGCCGTCACCGAACACCGGATCCTCCAGGTCGCCGCCGAAACGCGCCGCGGGCAGGCTGATCCCGTAGCCCGGGCCGGGCCGCAGTTCCGGCAGGACGTCGACGATCGCGGCGAACACCTCGCCGTCGCCGATCCCGGAGAGCGCGATGGTCTGCTCGGGCTGGGTGGCCAGCACGCCGTGCCGCCCGCGCGCGGCCGCGACCGCGCGGAACGGGGCTTCGGCCGTCATGTCGGCCAGCGCCTCGCATTCGACATAGACCTCGGCACGCGCGAGCAGGTCCAGCCGCGCTTCGAGGGCGGCGTCGAGCCGGTCCCCGTCGTGGAGGCCCCGTTCGGCGAGGTTTTCGTAGACCGCGCCGCGGATCTCGGCGCGTTCCGCTTCCGTGGTTCCGACGCTGCGGACGGACAGCGGCCAAGGCGGGGGCCCGTGCCCCAGGTCGGACCAGAGGACGTCGAACGCCGACGCGGAAACGCGGATCAAGACCGCCCCAGCTCGGGCGGCTTCCCGAAGGAGACCTGCGGGGTCAGCGAGTGCAGCGACGCATCGCGGGTGTTCATCACGTCGACGGCCTTGCGCCGGGCGGCCTCGGCCTCCGCGTGCTTGGCCTCCATCTCGTCGGCGAGCGCGGCGAGAAGCGCGAGGTTCCCGCCCGCGGCCGCGCCGCGGATCATCGAGCCGGGGTCGTAGTCCACCGGCGGCGGCATGTCAGCGCGGGCCCGCGCGGCGGCCTCGGCCTGCCCTGAGACCGCCTGCCCGAGCGCGGACGAGAGATCGGCGGACCAGGTCAGCCAGCCGGACGCCGTGGCCAGCACGCCGCGGAGCGCGTCACCCGCTTCGCCCCGCCAGTTCTCTTCGCTGCTGCCGACGAGCCCGGCCAGCTCGGACGTCGCGTCGTGCATGCGTCCCGCGAGCGCGTCCCAGGCGGCGCCGATGCCGCCCGCCGCCTCGGGGTCGTTGCCCGCTTCGACTTCGGCGGCCAGCGCCTCATGGCTGTAGGCCTCGTACCGCGTGGCCGCGACCGGGATCTCGCGGCCCGGCGTTTCTCCTTCAGGCACGGCACCTTCTCCTAAGGCAGTTTGGGTTCGGCCAGTCCCGCCACCTTCACCGCGCGCTCGCAGGCGAGCGGGGTGTCGGTGAAGTTCGTGTTGCTCACGTCGATCTGGACACTCGCCTTCTTCCCCATGCCGAGCAGGACCGCACAGGTCCCGTCGGCGGCCTTCTTGTCGGCGACCTTGAGCGCTTCCCGGTCACCGACCTTGGTCTTGGTCGCGGTCTTCCGCGCGATCTCGAGGTCGGCCAGCCCGTTCCGCTCGTCCACGGTGATGGTGAGGCCGAAGGTCGCGGGCACCGTCCAGTCGCAGGCGCGGGCGCCGTTGATCTCCTTCGGGACGCCGAGCACGTTCAGCCCGGCCGTCGACCGGTCCTGTGGGTCGAGCAGCGAACAGGGGTCCACCCTGTCGTCCGGCACGGCCGCCGAAGACGCCGAAGCCGAGCGAGCCGGGCCCGCGCCGTCGTCGGCGGCGGGAATCCGTGCCTGGCCTGCGGCCCCTTGCCCACAAGCGGACACTGTGAGGAGGGAGAGCGCGCCGAAGAGGGCCTGGAGAGGGAGGCGTGAGCGCATGGGATCAGCCGCCGACACAATCCACGTCCGCCGCCGCTTGTTCATCCTGTCGGGTGTATCGGGCCAGCGCCTTCTCGATCCGGTTCTTGAGCGCCTCGAGTTCCCTGCCGAACGCGGTGAGCGCCTCGACAGCGGAGCCGTCGGCGCCGATCCCGTACTGCGCCATGAACTTGCCGACCTCGTCCGCGTATCCCCCGCCGAGGGGAACCGTGCGGCCGAGGACCTTGGCCTCCCGGACCATCTGGCCGACCACGTCTTGCAGGGCGGAGATCTTCACGTGGGCATCGGACGCCAGTTCCGGCGCGACCGCGAAGCCGCTCAGATCGAACCGCGGTTTGGCGGTGCTCACCTCGCTCATATGCGATTACGCCTCTCCGTAGTCGGACGATCTCGCAACGGAGCATACGATAAAACCCGGTGTCAGCGGGAGCACCTGAAAACACGCTCAGCTCACCCGATCGAGGTAAGGTCTCTGGTTGCACAGAGTCATCGACTGGGGTTGGCGGGGTTCCCCCCACGAGTTCGCCCGAGTTTGACACACTTCGTGGGAGGCTGACCGCTGCCCGAGGGACTGCTCGGGTGTGGAAATGCTGGCCTTCAGCGGACCAAAGCGGACATCCAGCCACGCGGCATCAGGAGGTCGAGTGACGTCGAGAATCCAGTCTGCGACGCCCGGCGAACAGCAGGGCGAGCAGGCAACCGGGCAAGCGCCGTACCCCACGGCCGCGGGCTCGGTCAGCGGAGCGCAGAACGGCCGTACTGGCCGTGCGTCGCTGGACGAACTGCACGAGACGGCGCGGCGGATCGCCGCCAACGTCGAGCGGGTGCTGGTCGGAAAACCCGAAGTCATCCGCATCGCGCTCGTGACCCTCCTCGCCGAAGGCCACCTTCTCGTCGAAGACGTCCCCGGGGTCGGCAAGACCTCGCTGGCGAAGGCGCTGGCCCGCTCGATCGACTGCACCGTGAGCCGGATCCAGTTCACCCCCGACCTGCTGCCCAGCGACGTCACCGGGGTGTCCATCTACAACCGGCAGACCGGCGGGTTCGAGTTCCGGCCCGGCCCGGTGTTCGCGAACATCGTGGTCGGCGACGAGATCAACCGTGCCTCGCCGAAGACGCAGTCGGCGCTGCTCGAATGCATGGAAGAGCACCAGGTCACCGTCGACACCTCGACGTACCACCTCGAAGAGCCGTTCATGGTGATCGCCACTCAGAACCCGATCGAGATGGAGGGCACCTACGCGCTGCCCGAGGCCCAGCGGGACCGGTTCACCGCGCGGGTGTCCATCGGCTACCCCGACCAGCAGGCCGAACTGGCCATGGTCGACGAGCACGCCGGGCACAACCCGCTGGCCGACCTCGAACCCGTCTCGGACCGTGAGTCGGTGCAGCGGCTGATCGAAACGGTGCGGTCGGTGCACATGTCGCCGGAGGTCCGCCGGTACGCCGTCGAGCTGGTGTCCGCGACCCGCCAGGTGCCGGAGATCCGTCTCGGCGCCTCGCCACGCGCGACCCTGCAGCTGGTGCGCTCCGCCCGTGCGCAGGCCGCGCTTTCGGGCCGCGAGTTCGTCGTCCCGGACGACCTGCACACGGTCGCGGTCCCGGTGCTGGCACACCGCATGGTGCTCACCACCGAGGCACACGCCGCCCGCCGTTCGGCCACGGACGTGGTCCGCGCGATCCTGCACCGTGTTCCCGTTCCGCAGGGCTCCTCGGGCACGAACCACCGCTGATTGGATTCCGGCGCCATGCTGCGTGCTCTGTCCGGCCTGACCACACGCGGCCGCTGCCTCCTCGCCGCCGGCGTCGCCGCGGCGGTCTGCTCGTTCGTGCTCAACGAACGGGACCTGCTGCGGGTCGCGGTGTTCGTCATCGCCCTGCCCCTGCTGGTCGCCTACTTCATCTCGGCGACCCGGCTGAAGCTGGGCGCGGCCCGTACGCTGCGCCCGGACCGGGTCTCGGTCGGCTCGCCCGGCGAGGTCCAGCTCGAACTCTGGCGGAACGGCAGGCTCCCGGCGGGCGAGGTGCTGCTCGAAGACGGCGTGCCCTACGCGCTGGGCTCACGGCCGCGGTTCGTCGTCGAACGGCTGCCCCACGACAGGCGGGTCGCGCTGCGGTATCCGCTGCAGCCGGTGCTGCGCGGGATCCAGCAGGTCGGCCCGCTGCGGGCGACGATCACCGACCCGTTCGGGCTGTGCGAGTTCGAACGCGAGCTCATCGGGCATTCCCGGCTGGTCGTCGTGCCGAAGGCGGTCGGCCTGTGGGGCCTGCCCAGCGGCGCCGGGATCGGCGCGGGCGACGACGGCAGCATCCGCCTGCACGCCGGGCAGGGCGAGTCGGACGTGATCGTCCGGCAGTACCGCCAGGGCGACGACCTGCGGAAAGTCCATTGGCGCTCGACCGCCCGCCGCGACGAGATCATGGTCCGCGTCGAGGAACGGCCGTGGCGGGGTGGCACCACGGTGCTGCTGGACCACCGCGCGGCCGCGCATCACGGCACCGGTCCCGCCGCGAGCCTCGAATGGGCCGTTTCGTTCGCCGCTTCCGTCTCGCTGCACCTGCGCCGCTCTGGTCATCGCGTCCGGCTGATCACCGAACACGGCCGGCCCCTGGCCGACACCCCCGGCGAGGGTGGCGAGCACTACGACAACATCGTGCTCGACGTCCTCGCCGCGCTCCAGCCCGCGCACCAGCGCGACATCACCCTCGGCCACGACCCGGCCGAGGGACAGGAACTCATCGCGGTGCTCGGCACCGTCAGCAACGAATCCGTGCACGAGCTGTCCCGGTACCGCCCGCGCGGGATCCGGAGCCTCGCCGTGCTGCTCGACACCCCCGGCTGGTCCTCCGGCGTCAACCGGCCCGAAAACCGGGCCGCCGCCACCGAAGAATCGGTGGCGCTGCTGCGCGCCGCGGGCTGGGGCGTCGTCGTCGCCGGCCCCGGTTCGCCCATGCCGCAGGTCTGGGCCGAGCTCTGCCAGACCGCCACCCGCCGGGGCACGCTGATCGGAGGCGGCCTGTGACCGCGGCCGCGCCACCCCGGCCGCACACCCCGCAGCCTCACACCCCGCAGCCCCGTCCCGCGGCGCCGCCCCCGGTCTGGACGAGCAGTGTGCTCGCGCCGGTCGCCGCCGGGCTCGCCACGCTGTTCGCTTCGACCTCGCTCACCGGCGTCGTCTCCGGCTGGGCGTGGTTCGGCTACCTGCTGGTCGCCGTCGTGCTGATCGCCTCCACCGGGCTCGCCCTGCGCTCGCTGCGCGCGCCGACCATCGTCGTCGGCCTGGCACAGCTGCTGGTGCTGCTGTTCCTGATCACCGGGGCGTTCACCACCAGCGGGATCCTGAAGATCATCCCCGGCCCGGCCGCGCTCGACGAACTGCGCGGCGTACTCGCCGCGGCGGCCGAGCAGATCCGCATCGGCCTGCCGCCGGTCGAGGGAACGCCGCCGATCCTCTGCCTGATCACCATCGCGATCGGCCTGGTCGCGGTCCTGGTCGACACCCTGGCGGTGGCCGCGGCCGCGCCCGCCGCGACCGGTCTGGTGCTGCTGTGCGTGTACGCCGTCCCCGCCGCGCTGGCCGAGGACATGCTGCCGTGGTGGACGTTCCTGCTCGGCGCGGGTGCCTTCGCCGCGCTGCTCGCCGTCGACGGGAACCACCGGCATCGCCGCTGGCGCAACCGGGACGCGCCCGGACTCGGCAACTCGGCGAGCACACTGTCCGCCCCGGTCGGGGTGGTGGCCGCGGCGATCGCGATGGGCCTGGTCATCGGCACGGCCGTCACCGGCGTCGGCACGGTCGGCAGGCTCCCCGGCGCCGATGGATCCGGCCGTGGCGGAGCGGGCGGCTTCGGCGTCGAGCCGTTCACGCAGCTGCGCGGCCTGCTCGACCAGGGCGAGAACGTGGAGCTGTTCAAGGTCTACGGGATGGGCGCGGACAAGCGGCTGCTGCGCGCGTTCACCCTCGACACCTACACGCCGAACAAAGGCTGGGGCCTGGCGCAGAACGGCCGCGCCCAGCAGGGTGTGCAGGCCAACCTGCCGCTCCCGCCCGTCACGGGTGACGACGGCACCGGTCCCGGCCGCGAGATCCGGATCGAGCCGACGAACTGGGTCGACAACTGGCTGCCGATCTACGGGGTGCCCCGGACGCTCAACGGGCTGGCCGAAAACTGGCTGTACGACCCCGTCGGCGGGGCCGTGTTCACCACGACCAAGCAGAACGCGCCCGCCTACACCGAGACCGCGGCCATCAAGGAACCGTCGAAGAACGAACTCCGGAACGACGACGCCCGCCCGGGCGACGTGCCGCAGCAGTTCGTCCAGGTCGACCGCGTCGACCCCCGGGTGGCCGCGAAGGCCAAGCAGCTGACGGAGAACGAGACCAACAACTTCGACAAGGCCCAGGCGCTCTGGTCGTTCTTCACCGCGCAGAACGGCTTCGTCTACGACACGAAGACCGCCGACTCCAAGGATCCCGACGCGCTCGCCGACTTCATCCTCAACGGCAAACGCGGGTTCTGCGAGCAGTTCGCGTCCGCGATGGCCGTGATGCTGCGGGCGGTCGGCATCCCGTCGCGGGTCGCCATCGGCTTCACCTCCGGGACGCCGAAGGGCGATCACCTCTCCATCAGCTCCGAGGACGCGCACGCGTGGGTCGAGGTCTACTTCCAGACGAAGGGCTGGGTCAGCTTCGACCCGACCCCGCTGGTCGACGGCCGCGCGGTCGTCCCGCCGTACCTGCAGGGCGACACGAGCAGCTCCGCGGCCAACGACACCCAGGAAGTGCCGAGCGCGCCCGCGTCGAGCGTCCCCGCGACCGGTACGCCCCGTGACCCGGGCGCGGACCCCGGCGCGGACGGCAACGGGGACCAGCAGGACGAAGAGCCGCTGTGGCCCGCGATCCTCGCCGGGATCCTCGGCGGGCTGGCGGCCGCGCTGACCGTGGTCGCGATCGTGCGGTCGCGGTTGAGGTACCGGACGCTGATGCGCTCGGCGCCTTCGCCGGACTCACCCGCTTCGGATCACGGGTTCCTGGACAACCAGAACGTGACGAACTGGCTGCCGCTGATCGCGATCGGGCTGTGGGTGGCGGCGTTCGCGTTCCTGGCGGCGTGGGTGTCGTGGTGGTTCGCGCTCGTGCTGGTGGTCGTCCTCGGCGGGCTCGGCACGCCGACGGCGATCCGGGAGGTCAAGCGACGGCTGCGGCTGCAGAAGATCGCGTCCCACTCCCCCGCCGCGGCCGACGCGGCGTGGCGCGAGCTGCTGGACGAGTGCGCGGACCGCGGCCTGCCGCTCTCCGACGGCGACACGGTGCGAGGCGCGGGCCGGAAGGTCGTCGAGAAGCACCGTCTGGACGAAGAGGGCCGCTCCGGGCTGCGGACGGTCATCGGCGTCGTGGAGACGTCCTGGTACTCGGACAAGCCGGCGGACGACCAGGCGCTCGGCCCGGCCTTCGACGAGGTTCGCAAGAGCCTGAAGCGGAACGCGCCGATGTCGTGGAAGGGCCGGCTGTTCCCGCGATCGCTTCGGCGACGGGACAAGTAGCCGACGGGTTGCGAAGTCCGTGAAGGGGGCCTTCACGGACTTGCGTATCGCCCCACGCGCCCCATGTGCACCAGCAGTCGCAGTGGGTGCGCGTGAAGGCCCCCTTCCCTCGGCTCAGCCGAGGGAAGGGGGCCTTCACGCCTTGCCGAGGTACGTGAAGGACCCCTTCATTGCGCCTAGCGCAATGAAGGGGTCCTTCACGTACTCAGGCGACCGGGGCGGCGGTGGCGAGTGGGTCGGGTTGGTCGTGAGTGGCGAGTGGGTCGGGTTGGTCGTGAGTGGCAAGTGTCGTTCTAACCCCACTTGCCACTCACGACCACCTGGACCCGAGCCGGTGGTGCCGTGTGACCGAGTGGACGACACGCGTGACGGCAGGCCCCTTGCCGCGAGTCGTCCGTCTGGACACACGTGTCGCCCGTCGGATCACGCGTGTCGCCCCTAGCCACACGAAACCGCCCGGCAGTAGGTACCTAAGACGCTTGGCCCTATCGCGAATCGCCACTCACGACCGCCGGCCTCGTGTGTGGTCGTCCGACGCGCATGACAACGCGAACATGCCGACGGGGCCAGGCCCCGTCGGCATGTTCGCGTGTGTGAGAGCTACTGCTCCTCGAAGCGCTGGCGGAAGCGCTCTTCCATGCGCTGGGTGAAGGAGCTCCGGCGCGGCGACGACTTGCCGCCGCCACCTCCGCTTGCTCCTTGGCCACCGCTGTCCTTACCGCCTTCCGGTTCGGCTCCGTGCCGAATCGACGTGACGGCCATCATGACTCCGAAGAACATCACGAGGAACCCGAGCACGCTGATCACTGGGATCTCGGCCACCCGGATGTTGACCACCACGCCGAGCACCAACAGTGCGACGCCCACTACGAACAGGGCGATGCCCTGCAAACGCCGTCGGCGGGCGGGGCGGCGCAACCGGGTGCCTCGCACCGTGGATGCGAACTTGGGGTCCTCGGCATAGAGCTCGCGCTCGATCTGATCGAGCAGCCGCTGCTCATGCTCGGAGAGTGGCATCTTTCCTCCTCCGGCACAGCTGTCGCGGGCGCCGGGCCGCGCAACGTCATGGACCCAACAGACAACCCCAGGCGGGGTGTCTCTGTCCAGGATACGAGCCCCGCGCTCGTCCGACTACCCGATCCCGTATCCAGAAGGGATCGAATTGGCCGAAACCACCCGACTCGGCTCTCTCGAAGACGGCCGAACAGGCAATGTCACTGGTCACGGGGGGTCAACAGTGACGCCGGCCGCACCGCGGCGGCGCCGAACTTCGACCTCGCGACGTCGGCGGCAACTTCCGCATCCCGCCAACGGGGTTCGGGTGAGTCGAAAAGTAGCTGCTCTCCACTACTCTCCGTGTCCAATCCTTCGACTCTTACGCCGATCAGGCGGACTGCGCCCGACGGCGCGTGCTCGGTGAGGAGTTCGACGGCGGTGCGGTGGATGTCCCGGGCCACATCCACTCCGACGGCGGTCGTCCTGGCGCGGGTGATCGTCTTGAAATCCGCGAACCGGACCTTGATCGACACCGTCCGCCCGCGCAGCCCTCGGCGGCGCAGGGTGGCGGCGACACGTTCCGACAGCCGGAGCAGCTCCAGCCCGAGCACGGAGCGGTCGTGGAGGTCGACGTCGAAGGTCACTTCGGCGCCGATCGACTTGTCCGGCGTCTCCGGGATCACCTCGCGCTCGTCATGCCCGTTCGCGAGCGCCCACAGGTGCTCCCCCAGCGCCCGGCCCAGCGAGCGCCGCAGCCGGACGAGCGGCGCGGCCGCGACGTCGGCGATGGTGTCGAGGCCCTGCTGCCGCAAATGCTCCTCGGTGCGCTTGCCGACGCCCCACAGCGCCGACACCGGCAAGGGCCGCAGGAACGCGAGCGTCTCGGCCGCCGGGACGACGACCATGCCGTCCGGTTTCGCCATCCCGGACGCCAGCTTGGCGACGAACTTGACCTTCGCGACGCCGACCGAGCAGGTGATGCCGAAGTCGGCGGCCACCCGCTCCCGGATCCAGGCGCCGAGCCGCGCGGGCGAGGAATCGAGCCGCTTGAGCGCCCCGCTGACGTCCAGGAAGGCCTCGTCCAGGCTCAGCGGCTCCACCAGCGGCGTCAGCTCGCGGAAGATCGCCATGACACCCTGGGACACCTCGCCGTAGAGGCCGGGTGTCGGGGTGATGCAGATCAGCCGCGGGCAGAGCCGTTTGGCGGTCGAGAACGGCATGGCCGACCGCACGCCGAACTCACGCGCCGCGTAGCTCGCGGCCGCCACGACCGACCTCGGGCCGCCGCCCGAGACGACCACCGGCTTGCCCTCCAACTCCGGGCGCGTGCGCAGCTCACAGGACACGAAGAAGGCGTCCATGTCGACGTGCAGCAGGCCGCACCCGGTGTCGTCGGGCCAGGTGGTGGCCCCGGTGGTCACCCGGTAGCGGGCCATCCCACCGGGCAGCTCGGTGTTCATTTGTCGCGCGCTGCCGGAAACGTTCTGCCAGGGCGCAGGTGGTCGATATGAGCTGCGGTGGTCATGAAGGCGCCCTGCCAAAACGTTTCCGGGGGCCTACGGCCCGAAAGAGGGCGCGCGACGGTGAAGTCGCCGTCGGGCGCCGGGGCGCCCTCCGGCGACCCTTGGAGGCACGTTAGCCGGGGCCACCGACAATTCCGTCGCGGTGCGCGCGAGCCCGGGCCCCCGAAGTGTCCTGAACGACCCTTTCATGACATCGGGCGAGGCTTCACGAGGATCAAGGGCGGCGGGCCACCACGTGCAGCCGGCTGGAGATGTCCCGCAGCGGCGAAACGGACGCGGCCGCCAGCTCGAACTCCACCAGGTCCTCTTCCCGCACCCCGCCGGGCACGAAGTCCGCCACGACGCCGTCGCCCTGCAGCGAGGTCACCTCGAGGCCCACTTCGGTCAGCTGCGCGCGGAGGGCTTCGGCGTCGAAACGCCGCAGCACGGTCTCCCTGCCGCCGCCGAGCACGCCGCTCTCGGCCGCGAGCAGTTCCCTCGCCTCGCCGAGCCGTCCGGCCAGCGCGCGCTGCAGGATCGCGGCGTGGCGGTTCGCCACCAGCACCGAGACCGCGCCGCCGGGTTTGACCGCGGCGGCCAGCGCGGCGAGCACGAGCGCAGGGTCGTCGACGACCTCCAGCAGCCCGTGCGCGAGCACGAGGTCCGCCGACCCGGCAGCGACGTGGGCTCCGAGCGCGTCGGAGTCGTCGGCGATCACCTTGATGCTGCCGGAGACGCCCTCTTCCTCGGCGCGGCGGCGCAGGGTCGCCAGCGCGTTGGGGTTCGGCTCGACCACGGTCACCAGGCAACCCGCCGAGGCCAGCGGTACCGCCCAGCCCCCGCTGCCGCCGCCGACGTCGACGACGTGCGGCTGTTGTGCGCCTCGCGCCCGTGCGGCCCGGAGTTCTGCTTCGAGAACCCGGCGAACCGCCCCCGATCCCCGCGTGGCCACGGTGTCCGTCTTCATAAACGCACAGGGTAATGCCCGCCTTCCGGGCGCCGCCGGGTGTAGTCCGATGCGGTGTTCGACACCTTGCCAAGGAGCCGTCCCGCCGACTGCCCGTAGGCTGTATCGAGTGCACACGGTCGCTGTTCTCAGCCTGAAGGGTGGCGTCGGTAAAACGACGGTAGCCCTCGGTGTCGCGTCCGCCGCGCTGCGTAGGGGCGCCCGGACTCTCGTGGCCGACCTCGACCCGCAAGGCAACGCCACCACCTCGCTGGACCCGCCCCTCACCGACCGCACCCTGGCCGACGTCCTGGAGACGCCGGTGCGCTCGGTGCTGGAACGCGCGATCGCGCCCAGCGTGTGGAGCGACCAGATCGACGTCCTCGTCGGCGCCGAAGAGCTGGAGATGCTCAACGAGCCCGACGCCGACATCCGCCGCTTGGAGAACCTGTCCCGCGCGCTCGACGAACTGCACACGAACCCGCTGCGCGAGGAACCGTACGAACTGGTGATCCTCGACTGCCCGCCGTCACTCGGCAGGCTGACCCGCTCCGCGCTGGTGGCCGCGGACAGCGCCCTGATCGTCACCGAGCCGACGATGTACGCCGTCTCCGGCGCCCGCCGCGCCCTCGACGCGATCGAGAAGATCCGCGAGGAGCAGAACCCGGGGCTGCGGCCGATCGGCGTCGTGGTCAACAAGCTCCGCGTGCGCTCCTACGAGCACCAGTTCCGTGTGGCGGAGCTGCGGGAGAACTTCGGCCCGCTGGTGATGCCGACGGCCATCCCGGACAGGCTCGCGGTGCAGCAGGCGCAGGGCGCGTGCAGCCCGATCCACGAGTGGCACTCCCCCGGCGCGCAGGAGATCGCGCTCACCTTCAACATGGTGCTGGCGAAGGTCCTCCGCTCGAGCCGGGCCGGGCGGCATCGCGTCCGCGGCGACGAAGGACCCGAGACCACCGAAGAGTCCGCCAAGCTGAGCGACACCGGCACGGGTTAGCGCCGATGCCCGAAGGCGACACCGTCTTCCTCGCCGGCAAGGTCCTCGACAAGGCGCTGGCCGGAAAGACCCTGCTGCGAGGCGAGTTCAGGGTCCCGCAGCTGGCGACGACGGATCTCGCGGGCCGCGACGTGCTCGGCGTCGGCACGGTCGGCAAACATCTTCTGACCCGGTTCTCCGGCGACCTCACCCTGCACAGTCACCTGCGCATGGACGGCAAGTGGGACGTCTACCGGGCGGGCGCGCGGTGGCGCAGTCCGGCGCATCAGGCGCGGGTCGTCCTCGCCACCGAGGACCTGCAGGCGATCGGTTTCCGCGTGCACGACCTCGAACTCGTGCCCACGGACGAAGAAGACCGTTTGGTCGGCCACCTCGGCCCGGATCTGCTCGATCCACAGTGGACGGACGAGCTCGCGGAGCGCGCGGCGACCGCTTTGGCCGCGGATCCGGGTCGCGAACTGGGTGACGCCCTGCTGGATCAGCGGATCATGGCGGGCGTCGGGAACATGTACAAGGTCGAGATGTGCTTCCTGCTCGGGGTCACGCCGTGGACGCCGGTGTCCGAAGTGGACACGGCCAGGGTTGTCGCGCTCGGCCGCAAACTGCTGAAGGCCAACGCCTGGCGCACCTCGCAGACCACCACGGGAGATCTGCGCCGCGGCCGTGAACACTGGGTGTACGAGCGGACCAAACAGGGCTGTTTCCGCTGCGGCGGGCGGCTCAGAGTCGCCTCCCAGGGCCCCGGGCACCAGGCGAGGCCGACCTGGTTCTGCCCGAAATGCCAGTCAGGGCCCGCTCCCGGCCGCTAAACTGGGCCGCGTGACGCTGTTCAAGCTCCCGCTCTACGGGGCCGACACCGAACGCGGCGACCTCGCTCCCTGAGCCGCCCGCTCCCTCCGCACGTCACCCTTCACTTCTTTCCCAGGGAGCTTTGTCATGCCCGGAATCCTTACGGGCGAGGCGCTGCGCGCGTTCGTGCACGCCCTGCCCAAGGTCGAAACTCCACGTCCACCTCGTCGGTTCGGCGAGCCTGCCCCACGGTGCTGGAACTGGCCCGCCGCCGCCCGGCCGCGGGGGTACCGACCGAGCCCGCGGCCCTCGCGGACTTCTTCACCTTCCGCGACATCCACACCCTCGTCACCGGGCTCGCCACCGGCCGGGCGGACCACGGGGTGGCACTGGCCTGGTGCTTCGACATTCCCGGCGAGAAAGGGATCGTCGCCGGACGCGAGACGGTCGTGTTCGCGCTCCGCGAACGCCCCGAGGGCCTGGTCTCCTCGGGCTCGGCGGTTGCTCAAACGGGACCGGACGACCCCGGCCACACGGTCTCCCCAAGGGCGCCCTCCACGCGATCGCGGCACACGTCGCGATCCAGCGCCCTGACGACCCGCCGATGTTCGGCGCCACCCTGGACGGCGAGCACCTGGCGGTCGCCGAACCCCTGCGCCTGACCGCGGCCGAAATCGCCCGATTCGCGACGAACACGGTGGAAGCGTCTTTTCTGCCCTCGGCGGACAAGAACGTCCTGCTGACGGAGATCGAAGAAATCTTGTTGCAGGACCCCGAACTCCTCGCCTAGCGTGGCGGTACACGAGAGAGGAGGTGGTCCAAAGTTGTATTCCAACAGGACTCGTGAGGTGACTGTCCGCTAGCGGACGGCACGCGTAGGACTTCCGAGCAGCGATACAACGCAAGTTGGAGCCACCTTCGGCTCGTCGTCTCTGCTTCGCGTGATGCCTGATAGTGAATACCAGGCAGTCACCGGGCCCCCGAGGTTCCCGAGCACCGGTCCGGCTCGGGCCCGGCCGCCGATTCCGGCGTCCGGGAGCCACCTCGGGGGTACCCTCATTTCCGGGTTATGGCCCCTTTTGCGAGCTCGGCGGGTACCACCCGCCGCCCCGGACGACCGTCCGCCGCCGTTCCCGCTCCGGGAACCCCGCCGACTGGATAACCTGACGCCATGTTGAGTCCCGACTTCCCGATCACCACCCAGCGCCTGACCCTCCGCGCCTTCACTTCGGCGGATCTCGACGAACTCAACTCCTTCCAGTCCCGCGCCGACGTCGCCCGTTACCTCTACTGGGGGCCGCGCAGCCGGGCCGAATCCGCCGCGGCGCTCGCCAAACGGGTGCACAGCAGCAGCCTGTCGAAGGAAGGCCAGCTCCTCGCGGTCGCCGTCGAACTGACCGAGACCGGGCAGCTGATCGGCGACCTGAACCTCGAATACCTCAGCAGTGAGCACCGTCAGGGCGAGGTCGGTTTCGTCTTCCACCCCGATCACCACGGCAAGGGGTTCGCCGCGGAGGCCGCCACCGAGCTGCTGCGGCTCGGCTTCGAAGAGCTGGGACTGCACCGGATCATCGGCCGCTGTGACGGACGCAACACCGCGTCGGCGACGCTGATGGAGCGCCTGGGTATGCGCAAGGAAGCGCACCTGCGTGAGAACGAGGTCGTCAAGGGCGAGTGGACCGACGAACTCGTCTTCGCGATGCTCGAAGACGAGTGGAAGGCGAGCCGCTAGAGCTCACCAGGCATGATGGGCGCGTGTTCTTCGACAAGATCGTCCGCCCCGCTCTCTACCGGGTCTCCGGCAGCGACCCCGAAACCGTGCACGAACGCACCATCGGCACGCTCGCCAGGCTGAGCCGGGTCTCCCCCGTGCTCGGCGCGCTCGGCCGCGTCTACCGGACGGACGATCCGGTCACCTTCCTCGGGCTCCGCTTCCCGAACCGGGTCGGCCTCGCCGCCGGCATGGACAAGAACGGCCGCGCGCTGCACGCCTGGCCCGCGCTCGGCTTCGGTTTCGTCGAGGTCGGCACGGTCACCCGGTATCCGCAGCCGGGCAACGACAAACCGCGGCTGTTCACCCTCGCCGAGACCGACGCGGTGATCAACCGGATGGGCTTCAACAACGAAGGCGCGGAAGCGCTCGCCGCCCGCCTCGCCGCGAGCGGGAAGCCGCCGGTGCCGCTCGGCGTCAGCATCGGCAAGTCCAAGGTGACCCCGCTCGACGAGGCCGTCGAGGACTACCGGTTCTCGCTGCGGGCGCTGTACCCGTACGCCGACTACTTCGCGATCAACGTCAGTTCGCCGAACACGCCGGGACTGCGGGCGTTGCAGGACAAGTCTGCGCTGGCCGAACTGCTCGGCGAGCTCCGGAAGACCTCGGCCGAACTCGCCGGGGACGCGAAGCCGACGCCGGTGCTGGTGAAGGTCGCCCCCGACCTGACCGACGAAGCGCTCGCGGAACTGCTTCAGGTCTGCCTCGATCACGGTGTCGCCGGGCTGATCGCGACCAACACGACGCTGTCACGCGAAGGGATCGCGCCGCCCGAGGCCGCCGTCGGCGAGCAGGCGGGCGGGCTTTCCGGCCGGCCGCTCACGGCACGCTCGGTCGAAGTGGTGCGGTTCGTGCACGACGAAACCGGCGGCGAGCTGCCGATCATCGGCGTCGGCGGTGTCTTCGACGCCGGCGCCGCCGCCCGGATGCTCGACGCCGGCGCCGGTCTCGTCCAGCTCTACACCGGTTTCGCCCTGCACGGTCCCGGTCTGGTCAAGCGGGTCGCCCGAGGTCTCGCGGCCCGGCCGTACTGACGAACCTCAGGTAGGCCCGCCAGCACTGGTACCGCGTCAGCTCGGTCGCCGTCGCCGTGGCCGCCTGGTCGCAAAGGACGGCCAGCGGTGTCTCCCCGTTCTCCAGCCGGATCCGGCCGAGGACGAACGGAGCGGGCAAGGTCGCCGCGAAGGCACCGAGAGCGGCGGGTGAGAGCCGCCAGCGTTCGCCCGACAGCATCGTGCGCTCGCCCGCGGCGCTCACCGGCACCACGCCCGGCTGGGGTGGATCGGTCGGCAGCAACAGCATCCGATAGCCCTCGGCGGTCTGGACCAGCCCGGAGAACCGTGCCCCCGCGGTGACCAGACCCTCGTTCAACGGCTGCCCGCGCAGATGCGCGCCGAACACCACGAGATCCGCCCCCGGTGCGGGGTAAGGGAAATCGGCCTGTTCGTCGGTGAGCACGGCGGCGAGGTCGATGGCGACCTGGTCGTCGAACGGCCGGACCACCACCGACACCCCGTACGGCCCGAGATCCGACGGCGACGACGGCACCGTGACCGCGGCGAGGTCGAGCAGGTTGACGAACGCCGTGAACCGCTCCAGCCGTCTCGTGACACTGTCGGGATCGGACAGTGCCTCGGAGACCTCGGGATGGTCCGCGACGGTCGGGAGGACCAGGGCGTCGTACTCGGACAGCGTCCGGAGCGCGAGCATCCCGGCCTCGGCGACACGCTGCCTGTCCGCGGTGAAGCCGTCGTCGTGGATCAGTTCACCCACCGACAACAGTGCCGAGACCTCCACCGTTTCCACGACGGCCCCGGACGCCCTCAGCGCCGAAACCGCGCCGAGGAAGACGGACCGGGACTGCAGCGAAAGAGCGGTGAGTGTTTCGGAGCCCGGGATCGCCACTCTCGGCCGATCCCCCGCCGAAAGCCGGATGTCGGGAGGCCAGTCACGTGCGAGTGGGTCGGCCCCGTCGGGACCGGTCATCAGCCCGAGCGCGCGCTGCCCCAGCGTGAGACTGCGCGCGAACAAGGCGACACCGCCGCACGGCGCGACCCCGGTCTTGGGCACGAGACCCAGGGTCGGCTTCAAGCCGACGATCCCGTTGAGCGACGCGGGCACCCGGCCCGCTCCCGCCGTGTCGGTGGCCACCGCCAGATCGGCCAGGCCGAGCGCGACGGCGACGGCCGCCCCGCTGCTCGCGCTCCCGGACACGCGGGCGGTGTTCAGCGCGGCGCTCACGACGCCGTACGGGCTGTGAGTGTGTTCGAGATCGGCGCCGAATCTGTCGCAGTTGGTCTTGCCGATCACCACCGCCCCGGCCTCGGCCAGCCGGGACACGGCGGGCGCACCGGCACAGCGGGGCTCGCCCCCCGCCGTGGGAAGACCGGCGACGTCGATGACGTCGGCGACCGCCACCAGGATTCCGGCGAGCGGCAGGTCCACGCCCGCGCGGACCCGTTCGTCGACCGCCTTCGCCTCCACGAGGGCGTCTTCCACGGGACGGAGGGTGATCCAGATGTCGGGCCGGTCGACCTCGGCGATCCGGTCGTAGGCCGCGATGACGCGTTGGTAGGAGCTGGGAAGCGGTGCGGGGATCGGCTCTGGTTCCGGGGGAAGCGTCGTCACTGGGCGTCCTTTCCTCGGTGGGGGGACGAGAAAGACCACTGCGCGAGATCCACTGTGTCCGGTCCGCCACCCTGGGACGCCCGCTCACGCGGGCTGGGTTCAGGCCCGAGCTGGGAAAAGCACTGCGTGCATGAGAGAAACGTTAGGCATCGCGGGTTGCCGTAACCAGCGGTTTCGGGTTACGCGAGCGTTTCGGTATCGCACAGTGAGAGAGTCGTTACTCAATGGAGTATTAGCGACCACGAATGGGACGATTGTCCAGGAAAGCGCCTGCTCAGGACAGTCCACTTGCGGACTCTACGCCTGGATCGGTCCTGGTGATGATGGTCGCAAGTCCGAGCCACGGTGACGGTGACGCGTCAGTCCAGGTGGTCGTGAGTGGCGCTTGGGGTTCGGACCGACGGTGTCTTCGGTACCTATCGGATTCCGGCCAAGGTCGATCGCCGGTCCAGTCCGTGAAGGCCTCCTTACCTACCCTGAAGGTAGGGAAGGAGGCCTTCACCACCTCCAAGACCGCCAAATCCGCCCCACACGCACCAGCAGCCACAGCGGCCGCGCGTGAAGGACCCCTTCACGGACTTCAGCGACCAAGGTGCCGGACTGTGCTGGGGCGCGTTGGTCGTGAGTGGCGATTCGGGTTATCGGCGGCTAAGGCAAACGTGTCATGTCGTTGAGCTGTGCGCCCAATGTGGCGGCTTTCCGGGGTCAGTGGACATACCTCAGGGGGCCGGACCGTGGCGGGCCTAGGGCCTCGTGAGTGGCAAGGACGGTTAGAACCCGAATCGCCACTCACGGCCACCTGGACCCACGCGGCACGGACGCCCTGCAGCTCAGGAGAGCTCGCGGAGTGCCATCGCGAGCCCGGCGAGCTTGTCGGTCGCGTCGGAGAGCGATTCCTTGGACGACGTCATGCCGTCCGAGCTGGCGGCGACGGTGTGCCCGGCGGCCGCGACGAGACCGCCGTAGCCGTCGAGTCCGTCGTCGAGCTGCTCGCGCAGTTGCTTGATGGCGGCGTCGAGGGCGCCGCGTTCCCGCTCGGGCGCCGCGTCACGTCCGCGTTCGATGGCCTGGATGCGGCCCGCCAGCCCGCGCAGGGCCTGTGTCGCCTCGCCGGCGGTGGTCCGGGCGTCCGCGACGGCGATCTCCGACACCGGCATGGTGCCGAGCGACGTCGGCTGCGAAAGCTGTCGGAGCAGCTCCGCCAGCGAAGCCTCGCTCTCGGCGAGGCGCTCCATCGGCTCCCGCGCGACGGACCGCGCCGGGGGAAGCGGCGCCGGAGCGGCGGGCGCGGCGGGCAGCACGGTGCGCTTGAGCGACCGCAGCCGCAGTCCCGATTTGACCCCGAAGGTGCCGAAGACGACGGTGAACGCGCCGCCCGCGATGGCCTGGAGGACGTCGGCCTGGCCCGACTTCAGCAGGCCGGCGCCCGCGACGAAGGCGAACAGTCCACAAAGGATGGTGAGGAGGATCCAGAACGTCAGCGCACGGGACGTGCGGCGCTTCTGTCTCTCCAGTTTGGCGGCGGGCTCGTTCCAGCGGGCCCATTTGGCCTTCGCCTCGGCGACCACCGGGATCTGCCCCGTCGCCATCGACGACAGCTGCTGCGAGATCTTCGGCATGGGCGGCATCTGGGGCATCTGGGGGCGCGGCCGAGAGGGCCGAGCGGGTCGCGGAGAAGAACCCTGCTCGGAAGGCGGGATGTAGCGCTGCAGCTTCTCCTGCGCGCGCTGGGCGTAGTCGGGAAGCTTTTCGATGTGCTTCTCAAGCTTGGCGGTGAACTCCCCGAAGTCCTTGCGCCTGCCCTGACCCATTGCCCTCGCCCCTGTCGTCAGATGAGCCCGGCCCCGCACCCGCGAGGGTGCGGGACCGGCTCTAGGTGGTGTTTCAGGCGGGGTTCTTGCCCTGTTCGGCCTGAACCCGTGCCTGGATCTCACGCTGGATGTCCGCACCGCCCGACGCCTTCGGCGCGGCGGCGGCGGTCTTGCCGTCGGTCACCTGAGCGACGGAGTCGCCCTTCATGGACGCGCGGATCTGCTCCAGCCGCGAGTGTCCCGCGAGCTGCGTCGTGGAGGCCTGGACCTCCATCATCCGGCCCTGGACGGAGTTCTGTGCGAGTTCGGCCGAGCCGAGCGCCGTGGTGTAGCGCTTCTCGATCTTGTCGCGAACGTCTTCCAGCGACGGGGTGTTGCCCGGTGCGGCCAGCTGGCTCATCTGGTTCAGCGAAGCGGAGACCTGCTCCTGCATCTTCGCCTGCTCCAGCTGCGAGAGCAGCTTGGTGCGCTCGGCCAGCTTCTGCTGCAGCATGGTCGCGTTGCGCTCGACGGCCTTCTTCGCCTGCGCCGCAGCCTGAAGCGACTGGTCGTGCAGGGTCTTCAGGTCCTCGATGCTCTGCTCGGCGGTGACGAGCTGCGCGGCGAAGCTTTCCGCCGCGTTCTCGAACTCGGTCGCCTTCTGCTCGTCGCCCTTGGCGCGCGCCTCGTCGGCGAGCACCAGCGCCTGGCGGGTCGAAGCCTGCAGCTTCTCCACGTCGCCGAGCTGGCGGTTCAGCTTCATTTCCAGCTGACGCTGGTTACCGATCACCGAGGCGGCCTGCTGGGTCAGCGCCTGGTGATTGCGCTGTGCCTCCTCGATGGCCTGCTGGATCTGTACCTTCGGGTCAGCGTGCTCGTCGATCTTCGACGAGAACGCCGCCATCATGTACTTCCAGAACTTCACGAACGGGTTGGCCATCTCCTCCGCCTGCCTTCTCGCATCCCACGGGCTGTTACCTCGAGGTGGGGCGTCCCCTCTGTGATGTTGCAACGTCCCGACCCCGGCGTTGAGTTCCATCGTGTCAGGTCGGCGTCCCGCGTTCCAGGCGACCCCGACGGAATTCAGGGATCCCCCTGACTGTGATGTCCACGACTTTCGGGTTCACCGGCCGGTGACCCTGGGTGAAAACGGCCGGAGTCAGCGACGCAGAGCGGTCTCCTCTTCCATGCGTGACAACTTCTCGGGGTTGCGCACGGCGTAGAGCCCGGTGATGAGTCCGTCCTCGACGCGCAAGGCGACCACCGTGTCGAGGACGCCATCGAGCCGGAGGATCAGCGCCGGATGGCCGTTGACGTGCGCCGTCCGCATCGTCGCCGTGTCGTCCCGTGCCGGACGGCTCGCGGCCAGCAGCGGCGCGACCCGCGCGGCCCCCATCACAGGCTCCAGCACGGCCTGCACCACGCCACCCCCGTCGCCGAGGAAGACGACGTCGGGCGACAGGACGTCGAGCAGTCCTTGCAGGTCACCCGTCCGGACCGCCCGGTGGAACGCTTCGAGCACGTCCCGGGTCTCGCCCGGCGACGCGGCACCCCGTGGCCGCCGCGCGGCGACGTGCGCCCGGGCCCGGTGCGCGATCTGGTGGACCGCGGCCGGGGTCTTGCCGACGGCTTCGGCGATCTCGGTGTAGGCCACGTCGAACACCTCGCGCAGCACGAACACCGCGCGCTCGGTCGGGGTGAGGGTCTCCAGGACCAGCAGCATCGCCATCGAGACACTGTCGGCCAGCTCGACGTCGTCGGCCACGTCGGGCGTGGTGAGCAGCGGTTCGGGCAGCCAAGGGCCGACGTAGGACTCTTTGCGGCGCCCGAGCGTGCGCAGCCTGCCGAGCGCCTGCCGGGTCGTGATGCGCACCAGGTAGGCCCGCGGGTTCTCCACGACGCCGAGGTCGACGCCCGACCAGCGCAGCCAGGTCTCCTGGAGGACGTCCTCCGCGTCGGCGGCCGAGCCGAGCATCTCGTAGGCGACGGTGAAGAGCAGGTTCCGGTGGGCGACGAACGCCTCCGTGGCGGTGTCGGACATGGACTGCTCCTGTTCCTGGGGACGGTGTCCCCCACCAGACACCGGACCTCGCCGGTTTCTGACACTTCGCGAGCGTGGCGCACGTCACGTCCTCGTGCTGTCAGCACTTCGGGCCCACCGGCATCTGGTGGTCGTCCGGTTCAGCACACGACCACGAATGAGGGCGAGACCATGGATTCCCGTTTCGATCTGAACAGCAACGAACTCGGCGCCAAGCTCGGCAAGCGCTTCGCAGGAGTCAGTGTCGGCATCAAAGGCTCGACACTGCCGAAGGCCACCCAGGAACTGGTGTCGCTGCGGGCCAGCCAGCTCAACGGCTGCGGCTACTGCGTCGACGCGCACGCCAAGGACCTGGCGGCCGCCGGCGAACCCGCCGTGCGCGTCAACCTGGTGGCCGCCTGGCGCGAGTCCACCGTGTTCACCGAGGCCGAGCAGGCAGCGCTGGCCTTCGCGGAGGAGGGCACCCGCCTCGCCGACGCGCACCAGGGCGTCTCCGACGACACCTGGTCCCAGGTGCGGAAGCACTACGACGACGACCAGGTCGCGGCGCTGATCTACCTGGTCGCGATGATCAACGCCGCCAACCGCCTGCTGGTGATCACCCACACCAAGGGCGGCTCCTACCAGGCGGGCACGTTCGACGCCGCCGCGAACTGATCCGGCGAAACGCCGAGAGGCCCCAGGCGGAGCGCCTGGGGCCTCTCGGCGTTCACGACTCGCTAAGCGGCGACCATCTTCGGTGCGGAGATCGTCGTCCGCAGCGCGGGGCTCATCCGCGGCGGCGGCGAGATCCGCAGGTCGGCCAGGTCGTTGCCGATCAGCTCGGACACCAGACGGCCACCTTCGAGGCCCGCTTCGGCACTCTCCCGCTCCGGAGCGCGCCGCTTGCCCGCCTCGACCTTCTCGTTCACCGGGGCGACCTCGACGTTGTCCATCGCCGAGACGTCCGCCGCGACCTTGTGCAGGAGTTCGCCCAGCGGAAGCTCCAGGGCATCGCAAATGGACGCCAGCAGCTCGCTGGACGCCTCCTTCTGCCCGCGCTCGACCTCGGACAGGTAGCCGAGGCTCACCCTGGCGGCGCGGGAGATGTCCCGCAGCGTTCGACGCTGGTTCGTGCGGGCGTGTCGGAGCCGGTCGCCGATCGCCTCGCGCAACAGCACGGTCATCACGCGCCTCCCTTCCAGGACTGACTACCCCCTACGTTACCCAGAGCGGTGCCCCGGGCGCAGGTGTTGACACGGCAATACGCCAAGGGCGAACGCGGCGATCATGCGAGATGTTCCCCCAGCAGGGCGAACGCGCCACCGACGGCGCCCGCCCTGACCGAGGCTCTATCGCCGCTCAAGCCCAGCGTACGGACGGTGAGCACGGCCGGCCCGGCGAGCCCGACGTGGACGGTGCCGGGTGCGACGCCGTCCTGCCCGGCCGGACCGGCGACCCCGGTCAGGCCGAGGCCCCAGGTGGCGCCGCAGCGGTCCCTGGCGCCGGCGGCCAACTGCGCCGCGACCTCGGGATGCACCGCGCCATGGGTGGCGAGGAGGTCCGCGTCGACCCCGGCGAGCGACGCCTTGAGGTCGGTGGCGTAGACGATCAGGCCGCCCCGGACGACGGCACTCGATCCGGGGACCTCGGTCAACGTCGCGCAGACCAGCCCGGCGGTCAGCGACTCCGCGGTCGCCACCGTCTCCCCTCGCTCGATCAGGTGAGTGATCAAGGTCTCAGCTTTCATGCGCCCGCAGCGCGCCTTCCCGCGGACCGCAACCGCACCGCGCGCACGACGTAATCGAGCCCGGTCACGACGGTCAGCACGAGCGCGAGGCCCATCAGGATCCAGCGCACCGGCTCGGCGGAGGCGGGCAGAGGCAGCAGGTAAGCGGTGATGGCCGCGATCTGCGCGAGCGTTTTGGCCTTGCCGCCCCGGCTGGCCGGGATGACGCCGTGCCGGATCACCCAGAACCGCAGCAGCGTCACGCCGATCTCGCGGATCGCGATGACGATGGTGACCCACCAGCCCAGTTCGCCGAGCACGCTCAGCCCGATCAGCGCGGCGCCGATCAGGGCCTTGTCCGCGATCGGGTCGGCGATCTTGCCGAAGTCGGTGATCAGCCCGTACTTGCGCGCCACCCAGCCGTCGACCTGGTCGGTGAACGACGCGATCGCGAACAGCGCGGTGGCGATCGCGCGCCAGAAGGTGTCCGTCCCGTCCCCGGTGAACAACGCCATCACGAACAGCGGCACCAGCACCAGCCGCGACATCGTGAGCAGGTTCGCCAGGTTCAGGGTCGGGACCGGGGTGGCCTCGGGCACCCGGGCGTGCTCGCCGCCCGTCCCCTCACCGGCCCCGGCGTCGCTCGGGGCGGCATTCACCGGTCGGCCTCGGGCGGCGCGGGCCGCACGATCAGGTCGACGCCCTCGGAGTCGACGACCTCGCAGCGCACGAAGTCACCCACCGCCAGCGAGGGCAGGTCGTCCGTTTCGATCAGGACGCATTCGCCGTCGACCTCGGGGGCCTGGTGCGCGGCGCGGCCGATCGGGTCCTCGCCGTCCTCGGCCTGCTCGATCAGGACGTCGACGAAGTCGCCGATGCGGTCCTCGGCCCGCTGCGACGTCAGCTCCTCGACCAGTGCGGAGATCCGCGCGACCCGCTCGTTCACCACGGACTCGTCGAGTTTGCCCTCGAAGGTCTCGGCCTCGGTGCCGTCCTCGTCCGAGTAGCCGAAGACGCCCACCGCGTCCAGCCTCGCGCCGTTCAGGAAGCGCTCCAGCTCGGCGACGTCCTCCTCGGTCTCGCCGGGGAACCCGACGATGACGTTGGTGCGGATGCCGGCGTCGGGCGAGTACTCGCGGATCTGGTCGCACAGCGCGAGGAACGAGTCCGTGGACCCGAACCGGCGCATCCGGCGCAGCACGGTCTCGCTGGAGTGCTGGAACGACAGGTCGAAGTAGTCGGCGACACCCGGCGTGGTCGCGATGGCCTTGACCAGGCCGGGGCGGGTCTCGGCGGGCTGCAGGTAGGAGACGCGGACGCGTTCGATCCCGGGCACCGCGGCCAGGCGCGGGACCAGCAGTTCGAGCGCGCGGGCGCCGTCACGGCCGAAGTCCTTGCCGTAGGAGGTGGAGTTCTCCGAGACGAGGAAGACCTCCTTGACGCCGTTCTCCGCGAGCCACATCGCCTCGGCGACGATCTCGTCCGGCTGCCGGGACACGAAGGAACCCCGGAACGACGGGATCGCGCAGAACGAGCAGCGGCGGTCGCAGCCGGAAGCGATCTTCAGCGCGGCCACCGGGGAGGTGTCGAGCCTGGTCCGCAGCACCCGCGGGCCCCAGCCGTGCTGCGCGTGCCCCGGCACCTCGACCGACTCGGCGGCGGTCGGGCGCTGGACCGGGCTGATCGGCAGCAGCTTGCGGCGGTCGGAGGGGGTGTGGGACTCGACCTTGCGGCCCGCCACGACGTCGTCGAGGCGGTCGGCGAGGTCGGCGTAGTGGTCGAAGCCCAGGACCGCGTGGGCCTCGGGCAGGTTCTCGGCCAGCTCGTTGCCGTAGCGCTCGGCCATGCAGCCGACGGCGACGACCTTCTTGCCGGTGTCGGCCGCCGCGAGCAGGGTGTCGACCGAGTCCTTCTTGGCGGACTCGACGAAGCCGCAGGTGTTGACGACCACGACGTCGGAGTCCTCGGGCTCGGCGGCGAGCTCCCAGCCGCCCGCCGCCAGCCGTCCGGCGAGTTCCTCGGAATCGACCTCGTTGCGGGCGCAACCGAGGGTCAACAAGGAAACGCGACGGGTGGCGACAGGATCAGTGGTGGGAGAAGGCACGTGCCTTAGGGTAGCTGGCCTGTTCTCGGGGTCGGCGATCGCTCGCTCGGGCGAGCCCTCGACCGGCCGCGGCCCCCGGGATGGCTTAATGGTGGACGTGCCGTCAGACCCTCTCCTTCACCGCCGCCCCACCGTCCGCCGGGCGCGGATCGCGGACGTCCGCAAGATCAAGGCGCTGGTCGACTCCGACGCGGGGACGGTGCTGCTGGAGAAGGAACTCGTCACCCTCTACGAGAGCGTCCAGGAGTTCTGGGTCGTCGAAGACGGTGGCGACGTGCTCGGCTGCGGCGCGCTCCACGTGTTGTGGGAGGACATCGCCGAGCTGCGCACCATCGCGGTCGACAAGGGCGCGCGAGGCCGCGGGATCGGGTACGCGCTGGTCGCCCAGCTCATCGGCTTCGCCCGCGAGATCGGACTGAAGCGGCTGTTCGTGCTGACCTTCGAGACCCGTTTCTTCGCCGGTCACGGGTTCGTCGAGATCGACGGGACCCCGGTGTCGCAGGAGGTCTACGAGGAGATGCGGCGCTCGGCCGATCCGGGGGTCGCGGAGTTCCTCGACCTGCCGTACGTGAAGCCCAACACCCTGGGCAACAGCCGGATGCTGCTGGAGCTTTAGGCCTTCTTCGCGTGGCGCGCGACCCGGACCCGGTTGCCGCACAGCGACGGCGTGCACCAGACCCGCCTGCTGTTGGCCGCCACGAACAGCATCGAGCAGTCGTGCGCGCCGCATCGCCTGAGCCGTTCGGCGCGCGGCCCCGAGACAAGGTCGATCGCGGCCGCCGCGACCGCGGCGAGGGCGATCTCACCGCCGTCCTCGCCATGCCAGATCGTCTCGGCTCCGCGCGCGGTGAGCCGCGGGCTGACCGGGACGGCGGCCGCGGCCGCGTTGACCCGCTCGACCGCCCACGCCTCGGGCTCCCGGGAAGCCACCAGCGCTTCCAGCACCTCACGCACCGCGGACCGCAGCCGCCTCGTCCGCTCGGGCGACGGCGGCCGGGCGCCTTCGGGCAGCCGGGACGCCTGCGCCGACCAGAACCTGTCGTGACCGTCGTCGAGCAGGTCGATCGACGGCGAGACGGCCAGCAGGACGGTGTCGGCGAGGTTCACCGCGAGATCGTCACCGGGAAGCGAGTCGAGATCGAGCATGACTTGACACTATCAGGTACTAATGGTTAAAAACAGTTCAAACCATTAGGGAGTGTTCATGGCGATCATCCGGCACCGTTCGGTCCAGCTCGGCGACGTCGAGGTCTTCTACCGCGAGGCCGGCGATCCCGACGCGCCCGTCCTGCTCCTGCTGCACGGCTTCCCGACGTCGTCGCACCAGTTCACGCGGCTGATGCGGCGACTCGCCGGGAGATGGCGGCTCATCGCGCCGGACCTGCCGGGCTTCGGCGAGACCGTGACCCCCGAGGGGTTCACGTTCACCTTCGACCGGCTCGCCGAGGTGCTCGGTGACTTCGTCGAGGCGCTGGAGCTGCGCCGATACGCGCTCTACGTCTTCGATTTCGGTGCCCCGGCGGGCCTGCGGCTGGCCGTCTCGCGGCCGTCCGAGGTCACGGCGCTGATCACCCAGAACGGCAACGCCTACGTCGAAGGCCTCGGCCCGGCGATGCCGGACTTCGCTTCCCTGACCGACGAGGCCGAGGCACGGCGCGGGTTCGCGGAGATCCTCGGGCCGGACCAGATCAAGTGGCAGTACACCGAAGGCGCCCGCGATCCGGAGACCATCGATCCGTCGAACTACCTGCTGGACCGATACTTCCTCGACCGTCCCGGCCGGACGGAGGCGATGCAGGACCTCCTGTGGGACTACCGGAACAACCCGCCGGTGTACCCGAAGTTCCAGGCGTGGCTCCGGGAGACGCAGCCGCCGGTGCTCGCCGTCTGGGGCCGCAACGACCGGTTCTTCGTCCCGGCGGGAGCCGAAGCCTTCCGGAATGATGTCCCCTCGGCGGAGGTTCACTTCTTCGACACCGGGCATTTCGCCCTGGAGGAGGACGTCGAACCGATCAGCGAGCTGATCGACCGCTTCCTGGCGGCGCGGCACTGAAAGGCGGGACATGGACACCTCGGTCACCGACCACCTGCTCAGCACGACACGGTCGGTCCGGCGCAAACTCGACCTGGACCGGCCTGTCGAGCCGGAGGTGCTCGGCGAGTGCCTGCGGCTCGCGCTGCAGGCGCCGACGCCGGGCAACGCGCAGTCGTGGCGCTGGCTCGTCGTCCGTGACCAAGGCGTGAAGGACCGGCTGGCCGAGCTGTTCCGCCGGGTCGGGAAGGCGTACCTGGAAACGAACGCGGCCGCGCTGGGTGAGGCGATCAACCAGCCCGCCGTGGCGCGTGCTTTCGCTTCGGGACAGCACCTGATCGACGTGATCGACCGGGTGCCGGTGTACGTCATCCCGTGCCTGACCGGCAGGCCGAGCGGCGACAACGCGACAGATGCCGCGTTCTACGGCGGGATCTTCCCGGCGGTGTGGAACTTCCAGCTGGCGCTGCGGTCGCGGGGCCTCGGTTCGACGCTCACGACGTATCACCTGACCCACGAGGCGGAAGCGGCCGAGATCCTCGGCATCCCGGCGGACGTCACACAGGTCGGGCTGCTGCCTGTCGCCTACACGACGGTGCCGGACTTCAAACCCGCCTCGCGCGTGCCGCTGCCGGAAGTCGCGTATCTCGACGGCTGGGGCAACGCGCTTTAGGCCTTGGACACCCGCAGGGTGACCTGGTCGCCCCCCGAACTCACGGCGACCAGGTCCACCCGGCAGGCGGCGAACTCGACGGACTGCCTGCCACCACGTGCGGTGGAGGCGACTTCCGCCGACGTCCGCTCACCGCGTCCCGGTTCGGCCAAGGTCAGCTCGACCACGGCCTCCCCTTCCCAGACGCAGACCATGCCTTCCGCGCAGCGGGAATCGGATACCAGGCGGGCGAAGCGGATACTGACGTCCTTCGACGCGACCTCGGTCGTGTCACCGGCCTTGAGGACGACGGTCTCCCCCAGTTCGACGGTGCTCTGGGGCGTTTCTTGAGGCTTGGGGACCGGCTGCTGCGCCGGCGCGGGCTGGACCGAAGTGGGCAGGGTCGCCGTGGGTTCTTCGCGCGCGGCGGAGCTGCCCGCTCCGCAGGCGAGGCCGACCAGAGCGCAGAGGACGACGAGCAGCTTCTTGGGGTCCACGGAGTCTGGACGTAACGGAGGCTCCGGTCCGTTGCATCGGTTCTTCAGTTGCCCTCGTGAGAGGGTGACGACGGTTCTCTTGGCCCAGGCAAACGCGGCGTGCTTGCGGGACGGGTCAGCGACCGGCCAGATGGCCCGAGAGGCTTGAGGGGGTGTGTGGAAATAGGGACACTCAACTTGGATCCACCGGTGTTGATGTGGTGTTTGGGGTGTGTCTGGGTACGCAAATGCCCTCTGGCTTGGGATGATTGTTCTTGCGACGGAACAA